>DAIQOQ010000308.1:0-3097 GCA_036787795.1 Paludibacter sp.
CTTCTGCAAAATCGGCAATATGCTCATCTACGTAGGCTGCAATAAGGGCTGTCTGTTGTTCCTCAATATCAAAATAAATTTCTTCCAGTTCATCGAACACTTCAAAATCTACATACAGCGCATTAAACTCTTCGTCGGTTGTTTCGCGTTCCAGCGCCACTTTGTTGGGATCATAAATTTCTTTGGCTTTGTAAATAAGCTTAGCCAATTCTGCGGCACCGAATTGTTTGATGGCTTTAGCAAACGGATTTCCGAATATATAACCACCATATCCGTTCTGAATAAGCTGCACAAAACCTCCATCGCGCATTTCGGTTGTAAAAAAATGCCAGGCCAGCAAGGTATGCTGACTTCCATTTAGCAAAGACATATTGTCGGCAGTCAGTTTGCCGTCCACAGCCTGCAAATACGCATTGGTAAAGAGATGTAAAAACTCATCCATTCCTTTTTCGGCCGCAGTTGCCAAAGCACTATCTTTAAGCTGTATCATATATTGGTTTGAATTATTGAAACATTGAACTATCAATGATTATCCTTTTTTTTCGGATTGACAGCACAAAGTTATGATTAAATATTGATTCTAAAAATCAGAAACAGTTGTATAAATGAATATCTCATTTTTATCCAACCCTATTTATCACAATCCAGTCGGGTAATTTTTCTGAAGTACGCATAAAGTTTCTTTTGCTGAGCTTCAACATTCGTATCAGAAACATCAATTGCATCTTCCCGCTGCGCCCAAACATCAACCCAGGCTAAGGAATTCTCTTCCAATAGTTTTTTCCAACCTTTTTTTCTGGAATCAATGGCTAAGCTACAGGCATAGTCGGTCAGGTCATCATTTGAGTGACTCAACGAATCGATAATTGCCACATATTTATACAGGCAGACCGTATCGTCAGCTTTCACATCGGTACCTACCCAAAAGCCTGCCACTCTTTCTTTTTCTATTTTAGTAGGATTCACCCGCAATGCCTCATTGTTCTTATACAACATATAAGTCAACGCACCACAAAACAGATAATTCATTCTGCGTGCATGTGCCCACAAGTGCGAAACGTCTTGCTGAGTTTTTACCTGCAACATATTCCATAATTGTTCGTTATCTGTCGAATCCTGATTGGTGATATTTGCATCAATGATGGGTGTAAACGAAATGCGGCCAACAAAATTAAGAGACTTTACCGAATAATTGAATGCCCCTACTTCCTTTTCGGCCATACTCAGAAACTGCTTCACACACACCTCAATTTGCCTACCTTTAGGTGAAGTGGCTTTAAAGCTCCTTTCCAAAAGTCCGTCACGCAAATTCAATTCCCGTTTGAAGTTTTCAACAGTCCACACCGCCAGATCCAACACCTCATCGTTCAGTCTTACATTAATACCATTCCAGTTTGGAACATTCAACCACTTTACTTCTTTGCAATCGGGCTCCTGATAACAAACACCGGCAATGCGAGAAGCCGGCCGACTATCACCCGAATAATATTCGGCAAAAGTACCACGCTGGCCAATATGCCCGTTGGCTAGAGCAAAAAGACTTTCAGACTCAACCTGATTATCAAGCTTAAACCCCTCCTCTACAACACTCCAAACATCTGTTTGTAAATCCTTATCCATATATTCAGTATCTAATAGTTACGACTTTATTTAAATCAGACTAAATACGAATGTCTGATCCAGCGCTTTGTTTGTCATCAACCCACAAAACGCTGATTGCAGCAATCAACAAAAAACATCCGGACATAATCAAGGCATAAATAGCCTGCGAACCAAACAATCGTTTAACGATCATTCCACCAAATAACCCATTTATAACCTGTGGTACAGTTATAAATATATTGAAGATACCCATATAAATACCCATTTTACGAACCGGAAGTGCCGGTGCCAGGATAGCGTAGGGCATCGACAGAATACTTCCCCAGGCCATGCCCACTCCCACCATTGAAAAAATCAACGTAGTGGGGTTCGTCACAAAATAAACCGACAACAAACCCACCGCACCGGCAGCAAGCGATAAACTATGCGTCAACTTACGGCCAACAAAATGAGCTACCGTTGGTAAAAAAAGCGCATACACCATAGCCACTGCATTATACACTCCAAAGATAATGCCCACCCAATTTCCGGCATCCTGATAAAGCGGCGATTTTACATCTGTCACCGCCAGTCCGTAAACATGCTGTGCCACAGCCGGAGTAGCAAACACCCACATGCCAAACAAAGCAATCCAGGTAAAGAACTGTACCAATCCTAATTGTTTCATCGTCTTAGGCATAGCCACAATATCCCGAAAAATATCGGAAAAACGAATTACTTCTTTCTCCACAGGTTCTGCAACGGGGTTAAACGAAGCCATCTCTTCAGGAGAATATTCTTTTGTTGTAAAAACAGTCCAAAGTATCGTTCCAATCATAGCTGCCGCACCTATATAAAACGAAAACACCACGTTGTCAGGGATTCCACCATGCGTAGCTATTTTTGAAATGCCAAACCATTCGGCTAACACATAAGGCAACCACGAGCCCACAACAGCACCTATCCCAATCAAAAATGTTTGGATGGAGAAGCCCAACGTACTCTGATCAACCGGTAGCATATCAGCCACCAAAGCTCTGAAAGGCTCCATGGCCACATTAAAAGATGCATCCATAATCATCAAAAAACCGGCACCAATAAACATAGCCGGCAAAATGCTGGCAAAAACACCGGCATTTGGCATCAACACCAGTGCTATGGAAGCTAATATGGCACCTGCCAGAAAATAAGGACGCCGACGGCCAAAACGAGTCCAGGTATGATCGGAGTAATGACCAATGATGGGCTGAATAATCATGCCCGTTATAGGTGCCGCCAGCCAAAACCAGGAAAGTTGCTCTATATTGGCTCCGAAAGTTTGAAGAATACGGCTCGCATTTGCATTTTGCAATGCATATCCGAATTGTATTCCCATAAAACCCATGCTCAACGACAAAATTTGAAAAAAAGAGAATTTAGGCTTAATGCCTTGCGTTTGGATTTTTGACTTCATAATAAAAAAAACTATTTAGTAGTTCCTCTGATAATTAGATTTGTTCTCACTATTTTATTCGTA
>DAIQOQ010000309.1:0-3094 GCA_036787795.1 Paludibacter sp.
CTATCAACTGGTATTTAATCCCGGTTATAACGCCGATCGTCAAGGTCCGGTAAATGTCTTTTCCGGACGTTTGCATATTCAAATTTAGCACAATCTCAGCGTTACCTTCAATTCTGAGGGAGGCTTGATTAAATACCAAAAAATCACTATTTCATTTACTTCCTGTCTGAATTTTGCAAAAAATATCGTATCTTTGCGCGCGAAATATAGATGTTTAAAAAAAGAAAAATGTAATTTTATGAATGTAGTTACAAAAACTATCACATTGGGTGATGGTCGTACCATTTCGATTGAAACAGGCAAGCTGGCTAAACAAGCCGATGGCTCTGTAATGGTTCGCATGGGTAACACCATGCTTTTGGCCACCGTTTGTTCGGCCAAAGATGCTGTACCGGGAACGGATTTTATGCCACTATCGGTTGATTATAAAGAAAAATTTGCCTCTTCAGGTCGTTTCCCTGGTGGCTTCCTTCGTCGCGAAGGTCGTGCTTCGGATTACGAAATTCTGGTTTCCCGCCTTGTTGACCGCGCTTTGCGCCCTTTGTTCCCCGATGACTTTCACGCCGAAACTTTTGTTACCGTAACCCTGTTCTCTGCCGATGGTGTTGATATGCCTGATGCATTAGCCGGTTTGGCTGCTTCTGCTGCTTTGGCTGTGTCGGATGTTCCATTCAACGGTCCTATCTCCGAAGTTCGTGTTGCTCGTATTAATGGCGAATTCGTTGTCAACCCAACATTCGAACAACTGGAATCTGCTGATATGGAAATCATGGTTGCTGCTACTCTTGAGAATATCATGATGGTAGAAGGCGAAATGAAAGAAGTGAGCGAAGAAGATTTGTTGAACGCAATGAAAGTCGCGCACGAAGCTATTAAGGTTCAATGTCAGGCTCAGTTGGATTTAATGGAAGCTGCAGGTAAATCAGTAAAACGCGTTTACTGCCACGAAGAAAATGACGAAGATCTGAAAAAAGATGTTTGGGCAAAAACTTACGATAAAGCTTACGTTCTGGCTACTGCTTGTGATACTGACAAACATTCACGTAGCGACAACTTTGAAGCTGTAAAAGCTGAATATATTGCAAACCTTGATCCGGAAGTTGCTGCTGCCAAGAAAGACTTAGTTAGCAAATATTACCACGAAGTAGAAAAAGAAGCTATGCGTCGTTCTATTTTGGACGAAGGTAAGCGCCTTGATGGTCGTAAAACCACCGAAATCCGCCCTATCTGGTCGGAAGTAGACTACCTTCCGGGAGCTCATGGATCTGCAGTCTTTACACGTGGTGAAACTCAATCGTTGACTACCGTTACCCTGGGAACCAAGATGGACGAAAAACTGGTTGACGAAGCTTTGATTCGTGGAAAAGAACGTTTCTTGTTGCACTATAACTTTCCTCCATTCTCTACTGGTGAAGCTAAAGCTTCTCGTGGTGTTGGTCGTCGCGAAGTAGGTCATGGTAACCTGGCTCTACGTGCATTGAAAAATATGCTCCCTGAAAATTATCCATATGTAGTACGTGTTGTTTCCGATATTTTGGAATCAAACGGATCTTCATCAATGGCTACGGTTTGTGCCGGAACATTGGCACTGATGGATGCAGGTGTACAAATTAAGAAACCGGTTTCTGGTATTGCCATGGGATTGATTTCTGAAAATAAAGGTAAAAACTTTGCTGTTTTGTCGGACATTTTGGGTGATGAAGATCACTTAGGTGACATGGACTTCAAGGTAACCGGAACAAAAGATGGTATTACTGCTACTCAAATGGACATTAAGGTTGACGGACTTTCGTACGAAATTCTGGAAACAGCCTTGAGACAAGCTCACGAAGGTCGTATGCACATTTTAGGTAAGATTCAGGAAACATTAGCCGGTCCACGTGATGATATGAAACCAAATGCTCCACGTATTGTGGCTATGTTCATTCCGAAAGAAATGATCGGTGCCATCATCGGACCTGGTGGAAAAATTATTCAAAACATGCAAGCTGAAACAGGTGCTGTGATTACCATCGAAGAAACCGGTGATCAGGGACGTGTGGAAATTGCTGCTAACAATAAAGCTGCTATCGATGCTGCTATCGCTAAGATTAAAGGTATTGTTGCAATTCCTGAAATCGGCGAAACTTATCCATCAAAAGTAAAATCGGTAATGCCTTACGGTGCATTCGTAGAATTTATGCCGGGCAAAGAAGGTTTGTTGCACATTTCCGAAATTGACTGGAAACGCATTGAAACCATGGATCAGGCAGGAATCAAAGAAGGCGACACCATCGACGTGAAGTTATTGGAAATCGATCAAAAAACAGGTAAATTCAAACTTTCGCGCAAAGCGTTGTTACCACGTCCTCCACGTGAAGAAAAACCAAAAGCTGAATAATTCTCAGTCTATTTAATAAAAAAGCTGTAATCCGGATAGATTACAGCTTTTTTATTGCCTTTAATGGTTCTGATCTGAACTTTAGGAATACTACTCTTTGTATTTACCCTCTTTCTTTAATTCTTTGATAAATTTAGTCCATGAGATCACTCTTCTCTCTTTATTCCGGGTTCGTAAAGAAACAGCTCCTGAATTATTTATCCAGCTTGGATATCCGTCTTGGAGATATAATTTTCCATCTTTCATATTATGATTCAACACCAGATCATTCACAATGTACGACATAATATCGGAAGTAAGATTGACCGAAAAAAGAGAGTCTTTTCCAATATAACACTGGAGTATAAAGTAGTTTTTGATTTTAGTGTTTGTTTTAGGATCGCTGAAACTAAGCTCCCCGGTACTTCCATTGAATGATTTAATATCATCACTTGTAAATACTATTGTATCCTTATAAATAGACGAAAATGTAGGCGTCCCTTTAAATGCCAATTGAGATGCTGCTATATCTTTACTTTCTGCGCACGAAATACATGCAACTGTTATTGCAAAGGCAACAGAAGAAAGCGTAATAAACTTTTTCATAATCTTCAAATTTATTAAAAGCAAGAAAACATCTTTCGGAACTCATTTAATTAAGTTGTTCCATCTCTGTTTCTCGCACTACAAATATAAAGGATGTCTCTCAAAAATGTGTTTTCTTTTATTCTTTTT
>DAIQOQ010000108.1:0-9571 GCA_036787795.1 Paludibacter sp.
CAATTTCAGATTTAGACGGTCACTTTAGGATAACCGGTTTGAAAAAGAGCCAAACGTTGGTTTTCTCTTTAATTGGATATGATAAGAAAGAAATTAAGATCGAAAAGTCAGATGAGAGAATGCGAATCGTCATGAAAGAAATAGTCAATGACTTGGATGAGGCTGTTGTGGTTGGACATAGTACGCAACGTAAAATATCTGTTACCGGTGCAATTACGAATGTAGAAGTAAAGGATTTAAAGGCTCCGGCGACATCTGTTGCAAATATGCTTGGTGGTCGTATACCCGGTATTATTTCTCAATTAAAATCTGGTGAACCAGGAAAAGATAATGCTGATTTCTGGATTCGCGGTATCAGTACATTTGGCGCAGGTTCAAGTGCTTTGATACTTATCGACGGTGTGGATGGAGATCTTAATACGCTTGATCCTGAGGATATCGAAAGTTTTTCTATATTGAAGGATGCATCAGCTACTGCAGTATATGGTGTTAGAGGAGCTAATGGAGTAGTGCTTGTAACCACCAAAAAGGGTGTGGCGGGTAAACTTTCAGTTAGTTTCAAAGCTAATGCCGGTATATCTTATTCTCCTCGGATGCCTAATTATGTAGATGGTAATACCTATGCAACACTTGCTAACGAAGCTTCTATGTCGAGAGGTGGTGATCCTATCTACAACTCTGTTGATTTGGCTTTGTTTAAAAATGGGTTGGATCCCGATCTTCATCCTAATGTGAATTGGAGGGATATTATTTTAAAGGATAACACATGGAATCAACAATATCATATAGGTATTTCCGGAGGAGCACAAGTTGCCCGTTACTATATGAGTTTGGGAGTACTGAATAAAGATGCGCTTTTCAAACAGGATAAGGGAATTAATAAATATGACACCAATGTAGCTTACAAGCAATACAATTTTCGTGCGAACGTTGATGTTAATCTGACTAAGAGTTCGATCTTGACACTGGGATTGGAAGATATAATGGTCGATCAAAATTACCCGGGCTATGGAAACAGCAGCCAGTCACTATGGGATTCACAAGCTAATATGACGCCTGTAACTGTACCGATAGTTTTCTCAAGCGGTCAACTGCCTGCCTACGGTCCCAATAACGACCAAATAAGTCCTTACGTGTTGCTCAACTATTCAGGCTACAAGAAATATCATGATAATACGACCAAGCTCAATCTTCAGTTTCAGCAGGACTTGAGTATGATTACTAAAGGGCTTAATTTCACCGCTCTTTTCAATATGACAAATTACAGCGAATTGACATCAACCAGGTCAAAAACTCCCGCGCTGTATTATGCCCGGACAAGAAAACGTGATGGTACGCTGGCTTTGGAGAAAAAAAGGGATTCGGCAGATCCTATGTTTTCAGTAGATACGTATGTAGACAGAAAATACTATTTCGAGGCACATGCCAATTACGAACGCGTGTTTGATAAAGTACATCGTGTTACAGGTTTGGCGCACTATTATATGGAAGATTATATTAGTTCTTACGACAGATCTATTCCGTGGGCCCCGAAACCATTAACAGACCTTACTGCAATTCCAAAACGCTATATTGGATTTTCAGGTCGTGTAACTTATTCTTTCAAAGATACCTATATGGTTGAGGGAAACATTGGTTATACGGGTTCAGAAGCTTTTGAAAAAGGGAAAAAATTCGGTTACTTTCCTGCTATTTCTTTGGGATGGGTTCCAACGCAATATAAATTTATGCAAGAGCAACTTCCGATCCTTGATTTTCTGAAATTCAGAGGCTCTTATGGAACTGTGGGTAACGACCGAATGGATACAAGATTTCCATATTTAACCCTGATGGGTACAGTTAGTTCAGGTATCTGGAATAATGGTTCTGGATATTCGGAAACTCAGGTAGGATCAAGTAATCTGAGGTGGGAAACGTCCAAAAAATCGAATTTTGGTATCGATGCAAAATTTTTAAAAAACCGTTTTGATTTTACTGTTGACTTTTTCAAAGATATTCGTTCCGGAATTTATCAACAGCGGGCGAGTACTCCTGAGGAAATGGGATTGGTTACATTACCTTATGCGAATGTAGGTAAGATGAAAAGCTGGGGTGTTGACGGGCATCTTTCTTTTACCCAGACAATCAATAAAGATATGTATTTTGTGCTGCGTGGTAACTTCACGCAATCCAAAAATGAATTAATACAATATGAAGAGGCGATTGTTCGCTATCCTTACCAGTCATCTGTAGGATATCAATGGAAAGTCAATAGAGGATTGATAGCACTTGGTTTATTCAAAGACGCAGCGGATGTGCAAAATAGTCCGAAACAGACTTTTACCAGTGTGGTATTGCCCGGTGATATTAAATACAAGGATGTGAATGGAGATGGCATTATCAACGATTATGATGTAGTGCCATTAGGCTATTCAGACACACCGCAAATACAATATGGTTTTGCTACGGAATTCAATTGGAAAAATTGGAATTTAAGCGTGCTTTTCGAAGGAGTAAGTCGGATAAAATACTTTAGTAGCGGCAACGGATTCTATCCTTTCGTGGGAAGAGAAGTCGGTAATGTGCTGGATATCGTGTCTGATCGCTGGACATCGAGAGAAATTTCAGGGACTGCTGCAACTGAAAATCCGAATGCCCGTTTCCCAAGACTTACGTACGGGGACAATGCTAATAACAATCGAAATTCTACCTTCTGGTTAAATGATGGTAGCTATTTGAGGCTAAAGAATGTTCAGATATCTTATCAGATGAAGGGTAAGTTAATGGAGAAAGTAGGGATTAAAAATACCACATTTAGTATAATCGGGGAAAATTTACATGTTTGGGACAAAGTGAAAATATTTGATCCCGGTCAAGCAAATAAAAACGGTTCGGTATATCCCATGCAAAGAGTTTTTACATTACAAATGAATATGCAATTTTAAAAAGATACACAGATTATGAAAATAAAAAAATGGATTTGCATTAAGTGGTTTTCGGCACTATTTGTATGCGCTTTAGCATGTACCTCTTGTCAAAACTACTTAGATATTGACAAATATGTATATGATAAAATGACAATTGACTCAGTTTTTGTCACTAGAACGAGAATTCTGCAATATATCCAAGGTACGGCAGCGTATTTGCCTGATGAATCTCAATTAATTGGTGACTGGTATTACCAATCAAAATCTCCAAGCGGTTTGAGCACTGATGAAGCGATAGTACCATGGGCTGATGATAATCATGCCGGATCTCAACTGTATGTAGATGCTATCACACCTCAGTATGTTGCTAAAGTTAACCCTTGGGCGGATTATTACAGAGGTATCCGTAAGTCAAATATTATACTTGCTAGAATTGGCACAAATTCGGATTTGACAGAATCGGATCGTCAGGATTACACTGGGCAGGCTTATTTTCTGCGAGCTTATTTCTATTATAGCTTGGTGAGACTCTATGGACCGGTGCCAATCTTACCAGAGACTGCATTTGATACAGATGCAACTGTTGATGAAGTTTCTTTTGAACGCAACTCTTGGGACGAATGTGTAGAATATATTTGTAGCGATATGGAAAAAGCTGCAAAGTTACTTCCTGCCAACAGATCAATTGCGTATCCTTATTTGCCAACTAGAGGTTCTGCTTATGCGGTAATAGCTCGTATGCGTTTGTATTCTGCCAGCCCATTGTTCAATGGTGGTGCCAGTACAGTTGAAGAGTTATCAGGTTGGAAACGCCCTGATGGTACCTATTTTATTTCTCAAACATATGATCCAGCACGTTGGGGTATTGCTGCTGCAGCTTTTAAGAGAATTATCGACATGGGTAAGTATAAACTCAACACTTGGCCTAAAATCGTAAATTCTAAAGGAACCGGTACATTGGCACTTCCTACAACATCGAGCGATGTGAATCTGACCACTAAGAATTTCCCCGATGGAGCAATGGATATTGATCCTTACAAGTCGTATAAATCACTATTTGATGGTAGTTTACGCCCTGAAAGTATTGATGAGTTTATTTACTGTAATGCAAGGAGTGGAAATGATGATTCATATTACTATCCAACAAAACATTCGGGTAAATCTTCGTATGCTGTAACAACTGATATGATTGAGCAATATCGTATGGCAGATGGAAGACAGTATAACGACGCTACATATGCAGAAAAATCGTCCAATTCTGTAGGTACAGGTGCTGTTTTTTCGGATGATTACATACTTAGTGCCGATAGAGCAACGATGGATGATAACCGTGAACCACGTTTCTATGCCTCTATTGGTTTTAATTATTGTGTTTGGCCTGCTTCTTCATATACTGGAACTGACAATAGTGTTAAGAATTTTGTTTGTACCTACTATAAGGGCGGATCATCAACTGGAGATCAAGATCATACCAACTATACAGGTTATACCTGTCGTAAATATGTACATCAGGAAGATAATTTACTTTATGGTAATCCCGTAAAACAGAAATTTTATCCTACATTCCGTTATGCCGAAGTTTTGTTAGGTTATGTTGAAGCCATGAATGAAATGACAGGCACATATACTGGAAAGAATGTAAATGATGAAACAATTACAATAACCAGAGATCCAGCTGAAATTGTAAAGTACTTCAATCAAATCCGCTATCGTGCCGGACTTCCCGGAATTACCTTGGCAGATGCTTCGGATCAAGCAACAATGAGAAACATTATCAAACAAGAATGGAGAGTTGAGTTCTTTAACGAAGATCATCGTTATTATGATCTTCGTCGTTGGATGGATGCAAAAAAGGAATATCTAAAACCTGTAATGGGTTTAGATGTAACTCAAAAAGAACAAGCTCGTGCATTATTCTACACAAAAAGAGTCTGGAATACGTTGCCATCAATGAAGCGTACTTGGAAAGACAAAATGTATTTCTTTCCTATCTCCCAGTCTACGATAGATAAAAATGGAAGGTTGGTACAAAACCCAGGTTGGAAATAATAATCAAAAAATTTTAGAATATGATGAAAAATAAAATATTATTACCTTTAGCGCTTCTGTCGATTTTGGTTGTAGGATGCGATCAAGAATCTCCTCTGAGCAAAGATTTGTATCCTCAAAGTGTCTATATTGTAGGGGCAACAGACAAAATTGTTGATAGAGACTTGAACATTGGAGATACGCCTTATGATACTGTTTCCATTTCTGTGGCAGTGAGCGGCTCACGTTCAAGCACTAAGGATGTAACGGTTACTGTAGGAGAAATAGATACTGCCATTACTATTTATAATACAAAAAACCTATCTGGTACAGCTACTCAGTATAGAAAAATAGCGGATAGTTTTTATACATATCCTTCTAAAAGTTTGACTATCAAGGCTGGACAAGTGTATAATACATTCCCAATTTACATTAAACCCGCTAGTTTTCAGTGCGATTCGTTGTATATGATAGCTTTGAGATTAACTTCAACTACTGCTTATTCGTTGATTAAAACAGATACTGTAGCATTAGTAAGGTTAAATATGATGAATAAGTATTCTGGATTGTACTACATGAAAGGTGTAATTAGAAATACAACTAATCCTAAGGATACTGTAATCTATAATATGGCGAGAAACTTGAAAGCTACTGACGACGGTAAAACTGTTCGGATGTACCATTTTGCCAACGAATTTACTGAAGGCGATATTAATGATTATCGTCCTACGAACGCATTCAAGATTACTACTAATGCTGATAGTACGTTGACTCTTAATACTTGGAAGAACTTTGATCTTAAAACAGGAGGTGGACTATACTATCCTAGTTTGAAGTTATACTATATTTGGTATACATTTAACGACAAAGGGGTTATTCGCAAGACTGTAGGTTATTTGTACAAAGCAACTAAAACAACTGCTGAACAAAAAGTTATAGACGATTGGATTGAAGATCATCCTCTAGGTAAATAACAAAAGAAGAAGGTGTCTGAAAAGTCTAACGATTTAGAACAACTGACAAATTAAACTGCACTGATTACTTTCTCTGCGGAAAATATAGTTCTAAAAAGTATTATTAGTTTTTATGAGACTTTTCAGGCATCTTCTTTTCAAATCGTTTCTTGTATTCATCAAATTGGAACTTTGAGTTGTCTATTAAATATTTTATTTATCTGTGTGAATATGTATTTCTGGATACAATAGCTTAATCAATAATAGAATATGATTTTTTTGTACTTGACTTATACTTATACTTATTTTTCATGAAGGTACGATCGATAATAATGTTATTCACGCTGCTTGCTTTTTGTATGATCCTTAAGGCACAAGATTCTATAGAAAACCCGATAAAAAAACTATTTTTAGACCAGATCTCATTTTTTCCACAAGAAAAAATTTATGTTCAAACCGATAGGAGTAGGTATCTCCCAGGTGAAACCATTTGGTTTCGCGTACATTTGGTAGATGCAGTTTTTCTTAAACAAGCCAATGCTAGTCGTTATGTATATGTTGAACTGACTAATCCCACTAATCAACTTGTTGAAAGAGTGAAATTAAGGCCGGATAGTACAGGTTGCTTCTACGGACAAATACAATTGGAAGACGAATTGGGTGAGGGTAATTATGTATTGAGAGCCTATACACGGTTTATGCAAAATGTTGGTGAAGATTATTTTTTCACTAAGCAAGTATACATATCAAATCCTGTTTCGGAAAAGATATCTGTGGATACAAAATATTTGCCAAACGGCAATGTCATCAATTCAGAAATACAGTTTCTAAAAAAAACAGGGACAGAAAAGATTATACCCGACCAGTGTGTAATTTATCCTAGTGGTAATGAAAAGGAAAAAGAAAAAACTGTCTCATTTAAGGAGAAAACCGGATATTACTCTTTTGGTGTAAAAGAAATCAATAAGGAAAGAACATTCTTATTGCAGGCCATGATTGATGGGAGATTGTATAAAAGGTATTTTAAAATTCCTTCTATGGATAAAACTTTTGATGTCTCCTTTTTTCCGGAGGGAGGATACGCTCCGCTTGCTACCAACATGTCAATGGCTTTTAAAGCGATAAACACAAGTGGATTATCAGAAGATGTAAAAGGGCAGGTTTTCGATGATCAGAACCAATTATGTACAGAATTTGTAAGTACTCATTTGGGGATGGGTAGTTTTAACATGTATTATTCCTCAGGGAAGAAGTATCATGTGATATGCACGAATAAAGAGAATGTGTCAAAACGTTTTGATTTGCCGGGACCAGCAGATAGTGCAGTCTCGCTGAAGACAGTTTGGGAGCGCAATAAACTGTATGTAAAAGTATTGAAGTCTCCTAATTATAAATTACTACCGCAAACTCAATTAATAGCCCATATCAGAGGAGTTCCCGTTTATATGAAATCCTGGGACGATACTAAGGATTATCTTGTTTTTGAGAAGGATTTTTTCCCTGCAGGCATTGTCCATTTTTTGCTGATTGATGGAAACCGAAATATATTAAGTGAGCGACTTGTGTTTTCATCTCAAAGCAGCACCTTTGCTAAAACAACTATAGCATTAGATAAAGTGAATTATCAAACACGCGACAAGATTAATATGTCCATACATATTACCGATGAAAATAAAAAGCCGTTGTCGGGTAATTTCTCATTGGCAGTTGTTGATGCGAATGGTATGAATATAGACACGACTTCTAATATAGTTTCTACTCTATTGCTTTCGTCTGAACTTAAGGGATATATAGAATCCCCCATGAGCTATTTGCAAACAAACAATAAAAAATCTGCAGCAGCACTGGATTTTTTATTGATGACCCAAGGTTGGCGCAGATATGATATCCCAGGTTTACTAAAAGGGAAACCGACGAAATACTTGAAATACCCTGTCGAATCAGGTGAAAAGGTATCAGGTAAGGTTGAAGGTGTTTTCTCGACATTAAAAGAGGGCAATATTAGTCTGCTTGCACTAAAAGATTCTGTTATAGGAACATCTTTTACTAAACCCGACAAAGAGGGAAAATTTATGTTTAAAGATTTAGAATATCAGGAAGGAACAAGATATATAATTCAGGCTAATACTAAGAGTGGATCACGTAAAGTCTTTATAGAAATGGACAGTGTGCCTCATTCCCCTTCTTTAACTCCTCAGGTAATAATGGCGCGAGAAGAGCCTGTTATGAAAGATACGGTTTCGTTCACAACGAGCAAGAAATATTCTGCATATGATGGAATGAAAATATATAATTTAGGTGAGGTAACGGTTACTGCAAAACGAAAATCCTTAATAACAACTGAGTCTCCATATTATTCGATTACATCATCTCCGGTTATAACTGCTAAAGAAATTGAAGGTTGGCATCTTATATCAGTATATGATTTACTGCGCAGAATATCTGGTGTTACTGTTAATGGTACAGAAGTTCGCTACCGTGGTAATACTCCCATGCTGCTTTTGGATAATGTTCCTACTGAAGGATTTGATTATGACATGTTGACCGTAGATGATATTCAAGATGCTTTTGTAACTCCAGGTACTACAATGGGAGTTATTTTTGGATCTCGTGGGGTAAATGGAGCAATAGTTATTAACACTAGAAAGGGATTCGTACAAAAGAATACAATCAGCTCTAATATTAAAATTGTAAAAGCATTTGGATATCAACAACCTGTACAGTTTTATTCTCCTGTTTATAGCACGGAACAGGAAAAAAATAGTAGTAAACCAGACTACCGAACCACGATACATTGGAATCCAAATGTACAGGTTGGGGTAAATGGAATTGCAAATTTGAGTTTTTATGCGGCAGATATACCTTCGAAATACGTTGTTTTACTTGAAGGAGTTAGTCAGTATGGACACTTGATCTATCAGTCAGAGAAAGAAATATCGATAACGTCTGAACAAAGAGGTAAGTGACTATGAAGAATGAAACATATAAATGGACTATCTATAAATTAATGATATAAAAGCAAACTACTTAAGGTTATAATCGGTTGATTACATTTTTTTGATTGTAAACTAAAAGTGGTATATATTTCCATTATATTAGAAAAGATTTCTACGTGAGTAGAGGTCTTTTCGCTTTAAATAAAGAAGACGATATCTCTATTGTTTGAAATTTTGATACAAACAGGATCGAATTAAGGCTTTCTGTTCAAGGATGTGCCCTCATGGATGTGATAAGTCATGTAAAATTTAAAAATATAAAAGAACGGAGATAAAGTCTATATGGTTGTAGAAAAATATTTAAATTTGCGCTATATTTATGCTTTATCTTGGACTGTTAATGTTACATCACACTATAAATCGTTGATGTGGGCACAAAAGACCTGCTGATAAGACCATAGATTATAGCATCGACTGGGCACAAAAACTTTTGGTAGTAAACATGTCGTTGAAATTGCATATACATTGTTTCTAAATACCTAAAAATAATCTTCGGAGAAAACCTAAAGTCCCGGATTCTGATATTTAAATATCTTAAATTGCAACAAAGGTGGCTAGGTAATTAAACTTTGGCGAGAAGTTTCAGTCAAAGCTGAAGCTTTGAAATCAAAAAATGCTCTTGATGTGCAAGATACGCAATTATTAATTGATGTTTTGTCCTGTAAATGCTTCTGCTGGTATAGCTGAA
>DAIQOQ010000310.1:0-3074 GCA_036787795.1 Paludibacter sp.
AACAATGAGCCTTTTGGTGGTGTTCAGGTGATATTTATCGGCGATATGTTTCAGCTTTCGCCTGTGGCTTCCGATGATGAGTGGCGTATGCTGAGTCCGTATTATGCCAGTCCGTATTTTTTTCATTCTCAGGTTATATTGCAACAGCAACCGGTTTATATCGAACTGGACAAAATATTCCGTCAAACCAATGCAAGTTTTATTCAGGTACTCAACGAAGTGCGAAATAACTGCTTGTCTGATTCCAGTCTACGGTTGTTGCAAAGCCGCTACAATCCGCTCTTTGTGCCACCGGCTGATGATACCTACATTACGCTTACCACACACAACTACAAAGCCGATCAGATAAATGCCGAAGAACTGACCAAGATAAAAGGAAAGATATACAGCTTTGATGCAACTATAGAAGGTGAATATCCAGAAAAAAGTTATCCGACTGAGAAAACACTCGAATTAAAAATCGGTGCAAAAGTGATGTTTCTGAAAAACGATACCGAAACTCCACGTCGTTTTTTTAATGGCAAAATAGGTGTAATTGAGAAAATAAATGATAACAGCATTACTATTCAATGTCCTGACGATGCTGACTCTATTGAATTGGGTAAAGCTGTTTGGGAGAATATTCGTTATTCGACCAACGCGGTAACCAAACAGATTGAAGAAAATGAATTGGGTAAGTTTATCCAGTACCCGCTGCGACTGGCATGGGCTATTACCATTCATAAAAGTCAGGGACTGACCTTCGATAAAGCTGTGATTGATGCCGGATCGGCTTTTGCTCCCGGGCAGGTGTATGTAGCGCTGAGTCGTTGCCGTTCGTTGGAAGGTCTGGTGTTGCTAAGCAAAATTAATCCTGGAAGTATTCAGAATGATCGCCAGATAGTGGAACACGAACGCAACAAACTTCCGGTTGAAACTCTTGAAATGCAACTGAATGAATCGCGCAATGTGTATCGTAGCTTTATCCTGATGCAGCTTTTTGATTTTAAAAATGCAATAGGCCAGCTGTCACGGTTGATCAAAGAGACTACCGACGTACGGTCTTCGTTTAATGAGGAAACTTTGCCCTACCTCAACAATTTACTTCGTCAGGCACAGGCATTGCAGGAAGTGGCTTCGAAATTTCAAAATCAGTTGCTTGGTATACTCGATCAGTATCCGGTAGATGAGGAGCATTTGCAAAGTAGGATTACGGCAGCTGTCGAATTTTTCGGAAGTAGAATGAACAATCTGATTGAGACATTGCGGCAATCACCGGCAGTTACCGACAGCAAGTTACATGCTGCCGACTACAACGACGGTGTACGAATGATTTTCTCTAATATTGCTCAGAAAAGCTTTTTAATGAAAGGGCTGAAAGTCAGGTTTACAGTGGAAGATTATTTTGTGTTGAAAAATACATTTACCGTCCCTGATTTTACAGTAAATGCTTATGCTAAAACAAGTTCAAAACAAAAGCTCACTACGCGACAGCCAGAGTTGTACCGACGGTTGATGGCGCTTCGTAACCATATCTGTGAACCGCTGGACCTGCCTATTTACCTTGTTGCCGGATCGCAAACGCTGAATGAAATGTCCGACTATTTGCCTCAAAACGAAAAGGACTTACTTCAGATAAGCGGTTTTGGACCGGCTAAGGTTGAAAAATATGGCAAGGCATTTTTGGAAGTCATATTGTCCTATTGTAAAGAAAACAAACTTTCGTCGCTTATGGACGAAAAAGAAAAGCAGAAGGAGAAAAAAGAAAAGAAACCCGCTGGTGAAACATTCCGTACATCGCTGGCCATGTACAAAGAAGGAAAAACAATTCAGGATATAGCTTTTACACGCAATCTGCATGAAGGTACCATAGTTGGTCATCTGGAAAAATTCGTGCTGACTGGAGAACTGGATATTAATGACTTTATAAGCCCCGAAAAACGTGAGAAAGCAGCAGAATTGGTCAGAAAAGGAACTGAAACCGGTTCTATTTACGAAATGTTGAGTGTGTTTCTGAATTATACGGAAGTAAAAATGTTTATGGCCTGGCTGAGGAGTGAAAAGAAATAACTTTTTTCTATCTTTGATGCTTTAAATCTATATTTAAATATACAAAACCTAACCAACCAACCTGAATGCTATCTACATTTTACAGAAAATATGCAAACCACGGAATAATGAAATTCTTTAAATATGGTTTGGTCGGAGCGTTAGGTTTGGTAGTCGATATGGCTGTGTTTTACCTGATGAATAAAAGGTTCGGCATTAATTATGTTGTTTGCAACATTAGTAGTTCAACCCTGGCTGTGATACATAATTTCATGCTGAATAGTTACTTTACCTTCAATGTTACGGACAGAAAGATAAAGCGCTTTTTATCTTTTTACGCTATAGCTTTGATAGGAATGGCCATAAGTACCGGAATTTTGGCATTACTCATCGATATCTTTAAGCTGGATAGTATGATTTCTAAGTTTATATCTATAGTTATTGTTGCACTGATGCAATATTTTTTCAACCAGAAACTCACTTTTCGAATTCATAAATCAAACTAAAATGGAAACACTCAGTGTTATTGTTCCTTGTTATAACGAGGAGGAAGTTATCACCGAATCATATAGCCGATTAAAAAAAGCCCTTGATGGAATAAGCAGCTATCAGACCGAAATAATCTTTATCAATGACGGTAGTAAGGATCGCACAGCTCAAATGCTCAGCGATATTGCTGCAACTGATAAACAGGTTAAAGTGCTGCACTTTTCGCGTAACTTTGGTCATCAGCCAGCTGTTACAGCCGGCATTCATTATTGCACCAGCGATTTAGCGGTTATTATCGATGCTGATTTGCAGGATCCGCCGGAACTGATTCCGGAACTGATAGACACACTGAAACGTGAACAAGCCAATGTTGTGTATTGCGTAAGAGAAAAACGGCAAGGTGAAAGTTTTTTCAAGAAACTCTCTGCACGCATGTTTTATCGTTCCATGAACTACCTGTCGGAAATTAATTTTCCCCTTGATACAGGTGACTTTCGTTTGATAGACAAACAGGTGATGGATGAATTTAAAAAATTCCGCGAAAAAGGTAAATATAT
>DAIQOQ010000311.1:0-3062 GCA_036787795.1 Paludibacter sp.
AGCCAAAGCAGATACATGTTGGAGGTCGCCAAGTCCATGATTCACTATCTCATTAATACCGGTAAAGTCGGTTACTACAAACCCACCAAATCCCCATTGATTGCGAAGAACTTCGGTCTGAAGCCAACGATTGGCAGTGGCGGGCACTCCATCTACTTCATTAAACGATGCCATTACACTTCCAACTCCTGCGTCGACGGCAGCTTTGTAAGTTGGCAGGTAATCATTGTACATCCGCAGTCGGCTCATATCAACGGTGTTGTAGTCGCGTCCGGCTTCTACAGCTCCATACAAAGCATAATGTTTTACGCAAGACATCATTGTGTTTTTATCGGCCAGACTATTGCCCTGATAACCGTGAACCATAGCTTTGGCTATTTGAGAGCCGAGGTATACATCTTCGCCCGAACCTTCGGCAACACGTCCCCAGCGAGGATCGCGTGACACATCAACCATAGGCGAAAATGTCCAACAAATACCATCGGCCGTTGCCTCCTGAGTTGCTATGCGCGCCGACTGTTCTATCAGGTTCATATCCCACGACGAAGCCAGTCCCAATGGAATAGGAAAGTTTGTTTCGTATCCGTGAACTACATCCATTCCAAAAATCATAGGTATTTTTAGGCGGCTTTTTTCAACAGCTACTTTCTGAATATCACGAATTTTTGCTACTCCTTTGATATTAAACAATCCACCGACTCTTCCTTCTTCCACTTTTTTACCAATATCGGAGTTCTTCGCCTCACCGGTAACAAAATCGCCGGATGAAGGCAGATTGAGCTGTCCTATTTTTTCATCGATGGTCATTTTAGCCATTAAATCAGTTATAAACCGATCCATGGCAGGATCATTTTTGAAATAAAGCGCTTTGCCGGATGGCAAAACAGGTGTTGCTACTTCGGCAACTACCTTCGACTTTTTCTTGTTGCTCTTTTGTGCAGAAACACTTGAGAGGAATAGGCAACAGATTGCTAAAAAATAGATTCTTGTTTTCACGGATACTCTGTTTTATATGTTATTTATATTGTATTTTATACCTTCTATTTTACAAAAATGCTTTTCGACCGATTGGAAACTCCGCTTTCACTCAATGCTTCGATGGAAAAATAATAAGATGTTCCCTTGTCTAATCCTCGGAGGTCATAAGAATTGGCGTTGTACACTGTGATGCAGTTGTATTGTTTATCTGCAGCAGTTCCAAAATAGATATTATAACCATAAGCATGTTGTTGTGGTTTCCACGATATCATGGCGTTACGGGTATCGCTTTTACTCCGGTTGATGGTTAGCTTTTGAACAGCTTCAGGAATAACTCCCGGAGCTTTTCCAAAAACACGCAGATCCATCAAAGCAAAATTGCCGCTGGCAGTGTGTATGTTTTCTACTTTTAAATAGCGGGTTTGGATAGGTTGGCGTAGTTCCACATAATCGTGAGGCACATCCTGATCATTATCGCTTTTATCTACCACCAGTTCCCAATTGTTGCCATCAGTTGAGCTGTATATTTTGTATTGATGATATATGTCCATAGCTTTTCCAAATTGGTTGGCTTTGTGTTCGTAGTAGTTTAGCTGAATGGCATTCACCTGCTTCACATCGCCCAGATCCATAGCAAACCATTCGCCGGGTTGGCCGGATTTTGCAGCCCAGTAAGTGCGCATGTTTTCGTCGGAAGCATTTTCCGGAGTATAAATACTGTCGGACGACGATGCCCATGTCTTTTTGTTTAGCGATAACAACATCCAGCCAGTAAAATTTCCTTTTTGGTGATCTTCGGTGTTTTGAGGAATCGTCGTAGGATAATCACCAAAGGCTGTGTTTGAATACATGACGTCATCTTTATCAAACCCGGCAGGATAAAGTCCTATTCGCCTTTCAAAAGTCTCGCGCAAAGATAACATACAGGTAGAAATATGCCAATAGTTATTGAAATTGTCCTTAAATGTTCCTCCATGTCCGGCTCCTAAAACGAATCCGCCCGGTTTGTAGGAGAAGGGATTGTGTTGTTGGTAAACAAATGGTCCGAAAGGATGATCGGCCACGTAAACTCCATCGGCATACACCTTGAATTCTGTGCCCGGTGCACCATATTGCAGGTAGTACTTGTTGTTATGCTTAGTCATGTATGCACCTTCGATAAATGGTTTCAGAGATACAGAATCGTCGTTGTTCATCCCGAATCGTTCCCATCCGTGTATTTCCGGTTTCAATCCGAATAAATCGTGAATAATGCTTTTGGGGCGGAAAGTAGAACGATCATATTCCGCTACTTTGATGGGAAACTCATTGCTGGAACCGTAATAAAGGTACAAACGCCCGTCATTGTCTAAAAACAAATCAGGATCCCAGTGAGGTAATATGGCAGTTTCGGTAAGTCTCTTCCAACGCCCTTCCTTGGGGTTGGTGCTGTACCAAACCGGTAAATCTTTATAGGTAGAACCAATCATCATGATGGTGTCGCCCGATACTTCTACGGCTGGAGCACATTGGTCATCGTCGGTTGGTTTACGTTGAAATCCGCTGAAAACGAATTTCCATTTCGAGAGATCTTTGGAAACATAAAAGCCATCCTGATTGGTACTGAATAAATAATATTCTCCCTTGAATGGCACAATCAGCGGATCGGCTGTTGAACGGCAAGAAATTTTATTTTCTTTATTGTATGGTTCAAAATTGTAATCGATATTCAGTGGATTACAAAAAGTCTTGGGGTGATCGTTTTTAGGATCGAACCAGGCTGTAACCTGAGCTGTATGTTTTGGAAGTGAATGATCGGATTGATCTTTTTTTAAGGTACAATTAACCCGAAGGTTTTGAATCCCTATAGGCAATTCCGTAATTACCATTTCCGGATAATAAAACCGCAATGCTTTATCATTTGCACCAATAGTAATGCTGTATTCTCCTTTCGAATTCGTTGTAGCGGAACTAACACCATCCTTCACCATCACTCTTACCTGACTGATGGGCTTATCTTGTTCGTCCGAAACAATGCCGGTAACCTGATAGGTTTTCTCAGTAGAAACATTGTACTCGGTTATCTGACCTTTTACAACTTTGGA
>DAIQOQ010000312.1:0-3055 GCA_036787795.1 Paludibacter sp.
TCCTCTACCGATGCTTGTGGAATCCAGACTTCATCCGCTTTCTCGAAAAAACGGATTACCCTATTGGTCATAAATTTAGCAATCAACTTGTTGTAAACGGAATGCTCGAAGTCATCTCTGTATTTTGAATGAAAGGTCGCAACGCATGGAATACCTTGTTTTTTTGCAATATTTAATGCTATGTTGCCGGAGCTGAAAGGGCAATGCGCATGTACCAAACCAAAAGAAATTTGATTGATATTGTTGTTGAATACAGGGTCAATTTCAGGAAGCCCGATACGATATGGTTTACGTCCCGGAATAGGAACAGAAGTGTAGCGATATATTGGATACGGTTCGTTATCGCAATAATTTGGTGACTTGGGGGTTATCACGCAAACCGGTTGCTTTTTTTGATGAAGCCAATAGGCATAATTTTGTGTTGCCAGTGAAACTCCGTCCATAATTGGAGGAAAACTATCATTGAAAATTCCAATAGTTTTCATTGCATCGTCAACAGTATGAATCATGTTTTTTGTTTTGCTGTTTAAAAAAGTAACGGAGGAACAATTATTTACTGTGTCACTAAGGTGCAAATTTAGAATTTTCTTTTGATATTTCCATATTTCCCGTTTTTATATCCGGCGCAATGCCTGATATGGGTCTTTAAGGTCAGCTCTTAATTTGTTAAGTCCTATTTACGAGAAGCATCTTGAATAATCAACTTTTTTTAATGTTTGGCCGCTATTCCCTGTTTATAAGGTTTCTATAATTAGCCATTCTATTATTCCTCTTTTTGTCAGTAATAATTAAATAATATAACTGTAATAAAAATGAAGCGTGATTAAATTTCTGTGTCAATTTTTTATGTCTTTTTGTTTTAAAAATCGTATCTTTGCAAGCTTATCAAATATATTTTTTTTGACTGTGATAAATTAGATTAAGCTGTTGTTTATTAGATCTGTTTTTTGTCTGGTTTATTTTTCTGTAGTTTTTTTATAAACCATATAATTTGTCATTTACCCGTAAAATTATGACGAGGAATCATTCGATACGTTTTTTTTCAGTAGAAAAGTTGACCTTTATCTATATCATAATAACTTCTTTGGTTATTCTTATCCTGAGACCGGGATTAGAAAAATCGAAGGAACTATTAAATGTAAGGTTGCTGATGGTTCTGGTTATCCTGAGTTTGGCATATTTAAATTCTATTAAAAATTGGTGGATAATCCGCTTTTCCCGTTTCGCTTTTGTTGGAGTATTACTTGTGTATTGGTATCCTGAAACATTCGATATTAATCGAATGATACCTAATTACGATCATTTGTTGGCCGGGTTGGAGCAGAGTATATTTGGTTTTCAACCGGCTCTTGCTTTTAGTCAACTTTGTCCTCAACCTTGGTTTAGTGAATTGCTAAATATGGGCTATTTTGCTTATTATCCGTTGATCGTTGGTACAAGTATGTACTTTTACCTCAAGAATAGAAAATATTTTGAATATTTCTTTTTTACGCTCCTTTTCTCCTTCTTCTGCTATTATACCATTTATATTCTTTTTCCTACAGCTGGACCACAATATTATTATCAGGCCATAGGTCTGGATCAGGTTAATGCGGGGATTTTTCCTCATGTGGGTTATTATTTTGATAAGCATCAGGAACTTCTTTTAAAGTGCAACAATACCGGCTTTTTCTCGCAAATGGTTCAAAATACTCAGCAGGTTGGCGAAAGACCTACTGCAGCTTTTCCTAGTTCGCATGTTGGTATTTCTTCTTTAATAATGATAATGGTTATGAAGAACCGGCGTTATATTTTGTTTGCCATTTTAACTCCCCTCTATCTGTCACTTGTTGCTGCGACAGTCTATATTCAAGCTCATTATGTGATTGATGTAATAGCCGGTTTAATAACAGCCGTTGCATTTTATTTTTTAGGTAGTTTGGTTTATAAACTATTTACCCGTAAATTTTTAGGAACATCGGAGCTGAGTGCTGTTTTCCTGAAAAGGTCGGTTAAAGTCCGAAACATATAGTCTTCTTACATCCTAAATGCAATAGCAGAGAAACTTTCTTTTTGTTGGGTAAATCTTCTGTAAACTAAAAATCTTCAGGTCCCAAAATACTCTTGTTTTAGATGTTCTTTTGTATTCAAATCCATTCCAGTTCTTTTAATTTATGACTAAATTTTCATTTACATTCGCTTTAGGAGTAATATTCTCTGCTCAATTTGTTTTTGCGGCTGTTTCTGGAGATTCAATTAGAAACAAAGAAATTGAAGAAGTAACCGTCTTTGGTGGTTTATCAAAATTCTTTTCGTTACCAATGGTCGTTGTAGATAAAAAAACAATTGAAGCTTCCTCTTTTTTTTCACCGGCTGATGCTCTTCGCCGTGAAACCGGAATTTCGCTTGTACGCGATGCTGTTTGGGCTACCTCTTTAAATGTGCGTGGATTGTCGGAACAACGTCTGATTGTGATGGCCGATGGTGATCGTATTCAAACGGCCACGGATCATTCTGCTGCTTTGTCGGTTTTTGATATGAATACTATCGAGAAAATAGAAGTAATTAAGGGTGCGAGTTCTGTTTTATATGGCACGGGAGCTATGGGTGGTGTGGTCAACTTTGTGACACAACGTCCTACTTATACATCTATACCCCAAACTAACGGAAACGTGGAAACAGGATTTAATACAGCAAACAATCTTTGGACAAATGGGATCAATCTTCAGTTCAGTACCAATCAATGGTATTTGGGGTTGAACGGTAGTTTCCGGACTGCGGGCAATATCCGTACACCCGGTGGTACGTTGCCGAATAGTCAGTTTCATGATGCTTCATGGGGTTTAAGAGGTGGTATTATGTATTCTCCTAATCAGGAGGTATTGGTCAATTATCAACATTTCACAGGTTGGGATATTGGTTTGCCGGGCGGAAGATCATTTCCGGCTACTGCTGCTGCCCGGTATAAAGGGGTAGATAGAGATCAATTGAGTGGTGAATATATTGTCTCTGACATTAGTCCGGAATTGAAAAAAGTAAGTTTTAAACTTTACACGCAAAGTATAACACGCGATGT
>DAIQOQ010000011.1:0-26820 GCA_036787795.1 Paludibacter sp.
TTAGTGTGTAGGGCGAGAAGGTAGTGGAGAGATCGCCCACATGAAGAGTCCATGCTTTATATTTTGGATGCAAAGCAAAGCGGTTGAATTTGAATGAAGGATTAGAATATTGCACCTTGCGATTACTGTAGTTAAAAGAGAAAGGCATAGCCACTCCAAACAAAGTCAGGTTGACATTGCCTGTTGCAATCCACGAAAAAGGCTGTGAATTCGTAACGTCAGGTCCCCAGTTTTCAGTATAAACAGAGTTGAGTGATATTCCACCATTTATTAAGAGTGGCTTCTGAAACTTACTTTGGAGATTTCCTTTTATATTACCCAAATCCGGACTACTGGTATAAGTCTGAGCGAAGAGAGAGCTGCTTATCAGACTAAGAAAAAGAACGATGAATGATGAACTACTAACTATAAACTTTGAACTATGAATGATAAATGATAAACTATAAACTATGAATGATGGACGATGAGTATATGGGTTTAGTGTAGCATGCAAACATCTTGCAAACGGACTCTCATTACACGACCGGTTTAAGAAACCTGATGTAGCAAATTTCCTGTTGCAATAGCTATCTTGATTATGTTTAGTAAAGTAAATGTGTAGCTTATAATTCATAGTTCATAATTATTTTCACGGCTTTTTCATCACCTTAATGTCGCACACAATGTAACTTTGTTGGCCTGCCACTACACATTGTTTTACTTTGATGGCTCCTTTTCTACCATCTTGCGTTTGAAAGAGTACAATGCGAGGCAATGCTGTACTACCGAATTCTGCCAGTCCGGCTTCAGTTTGGTTGATACTTGTCGATTGAAACAGACCATCATCTGTCATTGCGTCAAACTGTGCAACAGTCATCGAACTGCCACACCCACAGCTTTCCTGTTTATTGATGATGGCAGAACTGATGGCATTAGGGATATAGATAAATGTATAATTTTGCGTACTATTGGGCGAAATAAATTTATTATAGTTGAACGTATTGTCGAATCCAAAATAAACAAAGTCGATATTACCGCCATTCAGTTCTGTTATTTCAGCAGTTTTTAGCACTTTACCTAAGGACGATGAAAAGTAGCAGCCAATTGTATTTTGCGCTGTGTTTACACCCAAATGTACATTGCTAAAGCGAAACAGATTGCTATTGGGTAGCAAGGTGATGGTTTGAGATTTTGTCAGACTCTTTTTATCGTTAGATGCTGTGAGGGTTATGGTGTAGGTACCCGGGGAGCTATAGCTTACTGTAGGAGAAGCTGTAATTGATGAAGAAGGCGATCCTCCCGGACACGACCAGCTATTACTTGTAGTGCTTACGCTGTTATTTTGCAGATATGCCGTAAATGGAACTTCCATATCATTGTCGTCGGCAGCCCAAGTGATATTGAAATCGTTTGTCAAATCGGGTAATACCGTTACAGTCGTATCTTTGGTATAGCTAACTCGTCCGTTGCCTGCCTTCAGCGAAATAGTATAAGTTCCCGGAGTGCTGAATACCACGTTGCCCGGTTGCTGCAAGCTGGAAGAGGATGGCGTCCCGCCCGGAAAAGTCCACTGATAACTGGTAGCACCAATGGTATTATTGCTTACAGACACAGTGGCATCGGGATACCATGAAGCATTATTGTTAACCGTAAAAACCACTCGGATGGCTGCATCGAGGGTGATGGTAGTATCGCGACTATCTTTGCCCCCATTCTGGTTGGTTGCATCGAGGTGAATAGTGTACGCGCCGGGATTGTTGTACTGCAAGGTGCCGGGATTACGTTCCGTAGAAGAAGATGGTTCTGCTCCGGTCATAGTCCAGGCATAGTCTTCGGCTCCAATGGTGCTATTGCTTATTTTGACTGTTACCGGTACCGAATAGTTATTGTTGACCACTTCCGCAGTGAATCCGGCTTTTACTTCGAATACCTGCTCCTGATAACAACCGGACAGCAGGAACAAAAATGGGAGCAGCACCCAATGAATATAACGGCATAATGGAAGGAAAGACATGTGAAACTATAAGTTATGAATTATAAACAGAGAACGATCAATTGTCAACTATCAATTAACTAACAAAAGATCTGCATCTGATCTTACTTGCGTAGATTCTATTAGAACAACTATAGTTTCCCATCTCAAGCCACTAATAATCCATGAGATGGGAAACTATTGAAAATATTTATTACAGTTTGTAAGCTTTAATAGAATTATCAATCAATACATAAAGCATATCTTCCGATTCATCAACTATGTATTGTGGATTGTTGTTGTTGAAAATGATTCTTTTCAACTCTTTACCTCCATCTTTATCCCATACGGCTAGTCCTGTTCCTTCATCGAATTTTGACAAGATATACACACGGTCTTTAGTACCGACGGTAGCATTGTGTCTTTTTTGAACTGCATCAAACAAAGCTGCAGAAGCAACACCCATGGTATATCCGGCTTTCACCTGATTCATGCCTTGTTTCGAACCTTTCTCGTTTCCATTCAAAGCGCTACTTAAACCAGAAGTTGCTCCGTAACGCATCATACCTTCGCCAGCAGCACTGCCAATTTGAGCCAAAGCACCCAAAGCGAAACGGGCACCATTTGACAAACCGGCTTCACGGAAATACTTGTTATATGCCACTTCCCCATCAGCCGTATTGATGTACACCACATTTTGAGCGGTATTAATGAACAGGCCGGCACCATCTTTTCTGACATTTAAAGTAGCCAGTTCTTTTTCCGGGTTAAAATCTTTCAGCTTAATATCTTCAGCCAGTTTCTTGTAGGTTACGTCTTTGAAATTGAATGCATGAATAATGTCTTTGGCAAAGCAATATACTATTTTGTTGTTAGTATCTACCCCAAAGTATGGGTATCCTTTAATCTTGATATCTTTATTCCATACATCTTTCCCCTTTTCGTAACTGAGAACGTTTGCTCTCTCATTTGTAACGTACATCACTCCTTTGTCTGTTAGTTCAGACATAATAAGTGCTCCTTTCAGCGTGTTATCCCATTTCTTTTCGCCCTCATTGTTAACCCAGTAAAGAATTGTTTCTTTATTATCTTTTGCTATCTGAACAGCAAGAATTCCATTTTCATTAAATTTAGCATCATCTACCTGCCCTAATTTCAAATCTTTTTTCCATTTGAATTTTCCGGCAGCCTCCAGTATATTGATTCCGGCTTTATTCATTACCACATAGCTGTCGTTGCCCATATCAATAAGGCCGGTCAGCTCATCCCGCATTTTCAAATGCCCGGGCAATGTGCTCTTTCCCGTTGAAGTGCTTATTTTGTCTATATATTTGGTTATGCCTATATAGACGGCAGTACCTTCATTATTCATATACATCTCATCAACATTATCTTCGCTGGTAACTTTCCATAATGACGAACCATTTTTACCGTCGATACACATCAACTCTTTTTTGTATGATACAATCAAGTTTCCGGATGCATCTATCAACGGCAGCGTTTTGAAGTTGCTGTTTCTCAGCTGCGACTTAACGGCACGTACTAATGCTCCGACACCAAACCCACCCGATTTTACCTTTGCAATGGGCGCTGTCCAGAGTGTTTTAGCTGAATTTATATCAATAAGCGACAGTGATAAAAAACCATCTTTGATACTTTCTACCAGCAGTCCATTTAGCTCGGGAACCGGAAAGGTATTTTGTACTTTGATACCTTCCTCTCTGCTGTCGTAAACGACTTTCCCGGTGTGAGCCTCGATGATGTAAGTATTTTTGTTTTTAGAAAGCGAAAGTTTCTTTTGTCTTTCAATTTTGATGTAGGGAGTGTTTTCGATAGTTGTTATATCTCCGGGAGTTAACGATAAATAATCGCTGCTTTCCCATATAACGCTTTTCGAATGTGGATCTATGGCATACAGCTTTGCATCATTTGCTGCAATTATTTCGCCACTTGAAGCCTGCAAAAATACATTTGTTTTTGCAATAAGATTTCCTGTTTTGATGTCAAAATCAGGTTCACTTTTTTGCGCCCAGAGCTGAGTTGAAGCTAATAACACCAACATCAACATAAGAGTTGTTCTACTTGTTTTTTTCATGATTAAAAAATTTTAATTGTAAATAATAGTTTGTTGTATTTTATCGTATTGCCGGATATTTACCGGAACGGAATTATGAATTATGAACTAAGAATTATGAATTATGAATTAATATAGTAAAGGATTTTCAAATTCAAAAGTATAACTACTACTTTGAATATTTCCTGGTAATATATACCTGAATAGCACCGGATACTTCCCTCTACGCATAAGGGGGTATGTTCCCTTTAGGAAAATCTGACGTAGCCGTTCGGGAACTGCATTAAAGTTATAAGAATACTTATTAACTACTTTGTTCTGTAATTCCCTGAAGTCCGTGTAATAATAATAATCCTGATAATAACGATATGGGAATCGTGTAATCAAGTCCGACCTATACGGTTCTTTGTCAGACATGGTTTTATACCATGTCATGGCTTCCACTCCCCGTACTGGTGGAAATCCGACCACAGATGTATCGCGACTAATGGTAATGCCTGCATCGAGCGGATATTGCTGGTAGATGCGAGGCTTAATGTCCTGTGTGTACCAGTTATCGGTGAGCAATGCCACCGGTTGTATCAGAGGTTTTGTTCCTGACAGGTCGACACCCCACAGTTCAGCATCATCAAAAGCCTCCGATCCGGCTACATCAGACTGTAAAGCTCCTACATCGGTAAGGATAATCTGATACAATGCATTTGTTGGCATTTTAGCAGCCATCTTATCAGCGAAACCATAATACTGGCTGGTATTAAAATTATAGGTCAGATATGTTCTGGCTTCGGATGACGTAACTACTCCTACCGCTTTTTGGTTAGTTACCTTGATGTCGTTACCATCTGTTGCAATAGTAGATGTTTCTTGTTTCACATTATTCGTATTATTTGCAGCCGGAACACCAGCCAATGTAAAACTATATGCCTGTGATGTTTTCAACTCAGGTAAAGTCATAACTACCCTTTGGGCATTTGCATCATACCTGAAAGGAGCTGTTACCACTGAACCTCCGCCAGAAAGTTGAACCTGCTGCGTATACTGAGCATCTTCGAACAGATAAGCCTGTCCTTGTTTCAGTTGTACGTAGGCTTGCCGGTAGTTTTCCAACGGGAAGAAGTATTTCTGATCCTTCACCGGATAACAATAGGCTACGTTTTTCATCGGAATATTATTGGGTGCCGTACCGGTAGTAAAGGTCAGCTCACGTTGTTCGGTCACCTTTTTCCCATTATCAAACACAGTTTGCCAGGAGCTTCCGTTTTGTTGTTCAAAACTTACGCTCACAAAGGCCTTGAGCTCCGAAACCGGAGGCAGAATTTCAGTACTTTCGAAGCTTACAGCATCATTGTTACCATTCCACGTTAGCTTACCGGGTATGGATACACCTCCTTTTGACACCGTGAAACCATCCAGCTTAATGCGATAGGTAGATCCACTCTCGAGCGTAAACGGTTTATTGACCGGCATATTAAATACAGCCTGTGGAGTTGTAAACACATCGACATCGGCCGATTGATCGGTTGGTGTAAAGTCCGAAATTATTTTTATATCTTCAAGCGGATTCTCCGAGTTGGCTATTATTTTACAATCATTTCCTAAGGTTACCTTAAAGCTGTATTTACCTTTTACAAGCCCACCTAAGACATTAAAATAGCCCCCCAATTGTCCGGAAAACCACGACGGATTCGGCAATTTTGCCTGCATTAGCAGAGCCGCACCTGCACTGATAATAGGCACTCGTTTTTTGATAAACAGCAGCTTTACCTGTATACCCAGTTCACCCTGCATGTAAGCATAAGCTTGTCCGTTGGCATACCACCCGTTAATACCGATAGGCTCGGTACTGCCTTCGCAATGGGCATTTCCATAGTTTTTAAGCATAATATCAAAACCTAATCCAGCTTTGAAATTGGCATAGAACATCAGAAACCGCAAGTCACCGGTATCAATTTTAAAGCTGGAACCAAAGGCAAATCCTTTTCCGTCTCCCAGGGCATTCAGGTCGCGCATATAGTCGAGCGACTGCGCACTGGTTCCCAGTATTTGTGCCACTTCAGTGGGAGGTGCAGGGCTTGCCGGAATGCGGCTACCAACCATAAAATAACCGTTGGCTTCGGCACTAAGACTGCCAATTCCTATTTTCAGGCCAATCCGGTCGGTAGGCGTACCGATGTGCACATACCATTCTTTGGGCTCAAAATGCAAGACTATCCATCCTGCTTTATTGTTTTCGCCGCTACCGCGTATTACGTTACCGGGAGTTTTCAGGTAGGCTTCGGCAGTGGCATGCAATACATTATTGCTAAAGTCGTAACTCATGCCCACCTTAGCCAGCATAGAGGCAGCTCCATCCAGAGTCGTATTGACCGGTTGAATATTGTTTGCCAGATCAGCAAACTGACCGCTTTCCGTCATTTTTTTATAAGTCGGAGAGTTCTGAATATTACCCAGCGTACTTTTCATTTGGTCCGACAAATAATTCTTTGCCTTTGCTGCGTCCGAATAAAAATCGGTAATAGCTGCAGGAGGAACAAAATAAGCTTTACCGTACAATCCCATATTGGATAGCCCATTGTTTGAGTTAAACATCATTTCAAATCCGGCTTCTCCGGTAAAAGCTTTAGCTCCTTGAAAGTTAACCTTGGCATTGAATCCCAATCCGTACGATTTATCGGGAGTGTAATCGATACCACACAGGCTTTGAGCCGATTTACTGGCCTGTTTCAGCATGTGATAACTGGCACCACCGCCTAGTCCGGTCATGCTGATACCTGCAAAAAGCGGAACATCAAAACCGGTTGCCATGGCCTGCACATACCAGTAGCGGAACGCTTCGGAAGGATTGCTACTGTCGGGCATAGAGCCAAAAGCTGCCTGAGCATTTACCGTAACCGGACTACCCAAATTGGTAGTCATCTTCAGTGTACCCGCAAAACCATCGCCCATCGTAGGGTCGTCGCGCAGAAAGTTGACATTGCCGCTGATATTGAATCCACAGAAACTGACATTGTCGATAGCCACAGCACCAATATTCAGCTTTTTGAAAACAAAGGCCGTAGTTTCATCAGCAGTCTGCATGGCTCCCACAATGCCAAGTCTGGTAGATGCACTGATTTTGCCCGCCATCAGGTTTACGTTCACTCCCATCGAGAGTGTTACTTCGTTATTGTTGGTAGTAAGACCTATGTCGGAAAGCGACACCGGGAAGTTTCCGATTTTAGCTTCGCCTTTGTAGCCAAAATACTTCGCCTGAATGTAGGGCGACTCGGTCTGCAGCACCAGCTCCTGAAACTCTATACCTTTGATGGAGGTAATCGATTTTGTGTTTTTCGCCGTTTCCGAACTTGCTTGTTTGGTGGCTTCGATGGTCAGGCTACCGGTCAGCACCGCTTTCGGACGGAAATTGCCGTCTTTAACCTTCAGTTCGATGTGTGAGGTAGGATCCAGATGTGCCTGAGCCTGAAACAAATCAAAATCTATGTCGCAGAGCGAACTAGCCACCAGGGTATATTCATTGCCGGGCATAATGGTTGCTTTGTAGGCAACACCTCCCCGACAGGAATCGACTTTCTGCTCTTTTGAAACCGGCAACTGGATGCGCCCGTCAAAACCACCACCAGTCAGTTTACTGGCTTCTAAATTGATAAAGAATTTGTCTACAGAAAAATTCCATCCTGAGGCTGATCCTTCGGGTATAAGGCCACTGGCAGCAAAGTTACCCGTCAGTCCGGCATTGTCAATAAGCAGTTGGTTCGCCTCAAAACTAGCCCGCTCGGTTGAACCCTTCTTCTTGAATTCCGATGGTAATGTTACTTTGAGCTTGTTGACATACACTCCCCGCCAGAGGTTGGCCTGACCGGGAACAATGTTAGAATAACCCGAAGGAAAAACTACACCCGGGGAGTTGCGCGTATCGCTAAGATCCACCACGGCTTTATCCACCGAGATGGCAAATTTTTCCAAGCCCTTTACGGCAAAAGGTTGCAGGCTGAATTCGGCCAGTATATCGTTCCAGTCGGTAATCGTGGTTTTAAACGAACCTTTGACCTGCTGCGTGGAGTCAGGTTCCATGTTCTGATTGAGTGCCACCAACATATTTTTAGAGAAAAGCACATCAGCCGATAACCCTATTTGCTGAATGCCGCTACAGTTAAACACAGCATAAGTATCGCTTTGCGGGTCGGGCATCTTGAGGTCTTTAGCGCCCTTTAGCGTAACGGAAAAAGAATTGCTGCCAAAGGGAATGACCACGTCCTGCAATAAATACAAGCGGGCATCGCCTATCAATCCGCCACCATGCGAGAGTTTAATATTATCGGCTCCGAAATAAAGTTCTTTTGGTTTATTGGTTTCCGGGTCGTTCTGTGGCAGTGCCAGCTTACAAAACACGGTCAATTGCGTGTAGGCCGGCAGAAACTTAGCCTGACTGACCCCAATAGTCACGGTGGCCGTGCCAAACTTCTTTTTCATGCCCACAGGCAAATCGGTCAGGTCGGTAGGCGAAATAGCGTCTACGTATTTCTGGTAACTTTCCAGATCGTCGAGCGTTGCTACCGCCCGGGCCTTGGTATTGTCGTCAGATGCAGTAGCACCTGCCGCATGACCGGCCAGCGACATGCAACAGAAAAATACGATCAACAAATAGAATGTACGTAAACGATGTGACATGCTAACTATAAACTATGAATTATAAACTACTAACTAAGAACTGTCAACTATGAACTATAAACTATCAACTATCAACTATAAACTATCAACTATAAACTATAAACTATAAACTATAAACTATGAACTGTCAACTATGAACTATCAACTGTCAACTATAAACTATAAACTATCAACTACTAATTATGAAGCTTCCACACGCGTGGAAGGTCTGTCAAGCAAAAAAACAGTACTTCCACACGCGTGGAAGGTCCGTCAAGTAAAAAAACAATGCTTCCACTCGTGTGGAAGGTCCGTCAGGTAAAAAAACAGTACTTCCACACGCGTGGAAGGTTCCGTCCCGTGAAAAAACAGTGCTTCCGCGCCTGCGAATACGCTGTCCCGTGACGGGACGCTGCTTTCACGCGTGAGGACGGTCTGTTTTCTTTCCTTTGTCTTAGCACGACTCACAGAAACGTGCCATCAGAGACAATTCCACCACCACTTGCAATGAGGAGACTCTCCTCATTAGGATAAGGAAACTCTCTCCAGCCTGCTTGTAGATTATTGCACTCCCATTATCCAACTTTCACCACTAAAAAGAAAATTTTGCCGAGCAGTCTACACCTTTATGCAAGTAAGTAATGGTTATATATCCATATGAACAAGACAAATACTAAAAAATCATCTACCTATACTTTCCCAGTCCGTAGGTAATTCTATCCAATCTCTACCTTCAACAACGTCTCTCAAATTTCCACATAACAACTCTGAAACAAATGAAAAATAGTTATTAACCTTTTCTTCAAAAGTGTTTCCTGGTGCGTCTCCCATTCCTCTAAAATCTTTCCATGGAAAAGTAATACCTTCATTATTTAATCTTAGATAGGAGTGAATAAAAATTGAATCATGATCTTTTATATTTTTAATGTGAAAAATTGTGTATTCACCGCCATTAAACGGTTGATACATAAATGCTATTTTTCTATCTATTTTTTTGTTTAATAGATTTATTTTGATTGCCTGATGATATAGTGGTTGAGAAAAATCATCTTTAGAAATTTCGATTTGATAATCTAAATCGGTTGCCAAATAACCACAATAATGCAGAAAGCTATCTTCAATTATTTTATATTTTTCGTTTGTTTCCATAAAAAATTTATTTTTTAAAAGCATGATTTATTTCCATATCGTAACCCCCCCCGCTGCCGCACGATTGCATCGTGTGGCAAGTACTTAAATCAACCCGACATCCAATCAACCTTTTTCTCTTGCATAAAAAAATATAGTACTCTTATTGTTGTCTACTTGTTGCCTTACCTACCACGCGATGCAATTGCGCGGCAGCGGGGGGATTCCAAATCCCACCGACCAGCCCGTACTTTTGTGCAAGCAAGTAATGGTTATATATCCGCGAGGACAAGGTATTCAATTTCAACGAAACCCTTTTCTTTTTAAACCTATAAATCAGATACATTTCCCAATTATCTAATTCTATTGATTAGAAAATCAATTTTATTTAAATTATCTATTATTAAATCTTCATTCTTAATTTGGCTACCATACAATACCATGAAAATATCTCTTGTCTTTTTTTTGATAGAGATAAATTGATTATAATTTTTTTGTTGAACTATTTTTAATGACTTATTTAGACCTTCAAAGGGATTATTTCCCAATGAATCATCAATTAATTGAATCGTTTCAAAAATTATTTTTTCTAATTCTAATGCAATACTTGAAAAATCTTCTTTTTCCATATATAATTATTTTTTATAGATAAGTTCAGGAAATGTTGTTTTAAATTCTTCTAAAGAATAAATCCCCCGCTGCCGCACGATTGCATCGTGTGGCAACAACTCTAAATCAACAGGATTATGAATTGAAAATCGACGAAGTCAAATTTATAATTTCTACGCATGGTTTTCTTTCTTTTAATTGTTTTTATTGCCAACTTACTTGCCACACGATGCAATCGTGCGGCAGCAGCGGCCCATCTACGTAATAAACATAATCGCCTTGCAGCCGATCCTTAAACATTCCGTCAAGACCTTCCCAATATTTTGTTCCGGCAATTTTGTCGTCTATCAATATAGACTCATCGCGAGGTGCTTCATTCATGGCTGAAAAGCGATATCCATTTACCATCAACAAAATATGTTGAGGCAAGCCTAAGTCATTTTTCGTTATTGTATGGCATGTAAATGTATTTTCATTTAAAACCAATATTTTTTTACCTACAACAATTTGTTCTACAGTCAAGGTTGTAAATAGATATGCATCAATAGCTTTTCCTGTTAGCTGATAGGCAGTGTCTACATTGTTATTATATGGAATAATCTTCAATCCTTGCACTACTGTACCGCTTTTAATATCATCTCTAATTTTCTTTTGGTTTACCAGATAGCCTGCGACTGAACGTTGTTTTTCTTTGGTTGACAGATTAATCGCACTAAATAGCTTATAGCTATTGTTGTTCAGGTCTGTAATTTGATACAGATGGCCATTTTGATTGATAAATACCGCCTTAATTTTTTCAATGTCATTGTCACTAAATCTGCCAATCCATCCCTTGTCAACAGTAAAGTATTTACAATCACTATTTCTATAATCAAAAGTAATTTGTTTTCCATCTTTATCAACTTTGTCAGCCACATAAGCAGTACCATTACTCATTTCCGCCCCCTTGTCCGTCTCAAACACACTAATCACCAGTCCCGGGTCATGCATCAGATCCCATTGGAGCTTAGAAAGAGCTTCGCCCGCAGGATAGTCCATCACGTTAAGGGGAGTGATGGCTTTTTGCTTGATGCCGCTATAATCGAATGCATGCTGTAATTGGAACACACCGTGGCCTATCTCATGAGCAGCGGTAAGTCCTTGTGCATCGCCATTTTTCCCCTTCACAAACAGATAGCCAAACTGTTGCCCGCGTGGCATTACGCCTTCTATGCTTTTGCCGTCCTGGCTCTCGGGTTGGTCAATGGCAAAGAGGTAGATGGTGTTTTTGTCGTACTCCCCTTTCGCCACAAAGGCAGCATTGAGCGCCTTCATTTGCTCGGTATATACGCTTAGCAGTCCGCTACCTTCTACTTTCAGTGAGGCTGTTTCCAGTGCTTCGTACTTAAAATTGTCTTTAGTCGTCAGGTTAAAGTCGATACCCAGCGGTTCGTATACATTCTTCAGCTCCCTGGCAATGGCTTCGCCGTCCAGCGGAGCACCGTTTACAGGCACCAGTGCCAGATTTATTGTTTTCGGTTCGTAGGTAGCCACCAGCAGTTTGCCCAGCGTATATGTTTTACCCCCGGTGGAGTAAAGAGCGTACACTTCCTGCGCATCGCCGGCAGGTCCGCCCACAAGGTTTATCTTATAGCTGGTAGGAGTAATACTATCCTTCTCAAACACGGTTCCTTTGGCGTTTACAAATTGGACACTGCTTGCAGCTATACTTTTATTGTTCAGATTGATAATGGCAAGCACCTTGTCGGCCTCGCCGGGCACCATCAGTTTGGAACTTACGCGGTATTTTCCCGATTGTCCGCTTATAGGCAGCGTTTCATAACGTTTGCTCCAGGCGCTATTGCCATCGTAGGCTTTTTGCCATGCGTCGAAAGCATATTTCATATCGCTGGTAGGAGCAAAAGTCACAGTTCCTTTTGATGCATCCACCACCGTAAGGTTGGCTGTGGCAAGCATAGCGCCCGCATTGCTGCTATTAGTGCCCACCTTGGTCAGCTTTCCTTTATCGTCGGCCTGATAAACAGTACCTGCTGCATCCTGCACAGTGGTTGGCAGATTACTAACAGTCAGGGTCTGCCCATTACCCAGGGTGATGGTTCCACCGCCGGTAGTGTTTGCAGTAAAAGAACTACCGACAGCATCGGCAGGCGTAATGGTATAGGGCACGGTATAAGTTGTGGCAGCGTCTCCGGTTACTACCTTGCCCACGGGAAAATAAATTCCTTGAACTTGAGAATAACTGATTGATGAAAACATAACACACAAAGACCCTAACAGGAAAATGATTTTCCTGTTGAGGTTATTCTTTTTTATGCATTTGGTTTTCATCAAGTTCTTAAAATCTTCTTATATTTTCAAAAAAGCACATTCAACGAGTATCAACATAGATGGTGTCATGCTCCGAACAATTTAGGCTCAATTATATGTTGATTGGTTATTATCTACTACGCATTTATATTGCCTCAATATGCTTTAGAACTACGCTTCTTTTTGGGTATAACCCATTCTTCATCTACTTTCTTTATTATTATATAATTAGTTTTTACGTTTCTAAAAGACTTTGATTTGATATTTTTTCTGTCATGCCATTGAGAATAAGTATAATTGATTATTAGCTGAACACCATATTCTTTTTCTTTATTTGGTATTCCAATCTTATATTCAAGAGGCACTACGAATTTTACTTCTTGACGCGGATATATATATTTTATTCTAGAGGAATAAGTATAGTTCCGATATTCAAGGGGCACATCCTCATTTAACGAATTATGAGGTTCTTTATCTACATAAAGAATCACTTGAAAACCCGATAAAGACATAAAATCTATAAAGTTTTCAAATTGACTAACCAAACAAATAGTATCATTACTCGTGTTATTAAACACCAAGGAAATTTGAGAGGTTTGATTTTTAGTATGTTCCAAGCTAACAACTAAAGTAGTGTCATTTTTTTCAGCAAAGAGATTATATGCTACAAAAATCAAAATAAATGTAAGAATATTTTTTTTCATAATTGATTATTTTTTAAGTCCTTCAGGAGTATATCCTTTTTGCTCTTCTATTAATAATGATAATTTATAATATTTAGTATATCTCTCAATTTCTTTTTTATAAAACGTAATAATTTTATCGGACATTGAAAATAGCTTTATTGTATTATTTGTTGTAAAAGTAATTGTATGTGCCAAAACCTCATCCTTTTGTAAATTAGATGTTTTGTAAAGAACAGGCACTGAAGTATTATGGGCTGTCAAACCATTCTTCTTAATATAATCTTCAAATTCGTTCTTTTGGGAATCTGTCATGTCGCTATATAGTTTTACATTAATATATTCTTGCGTCTTCAATGGATTCGTAAGCATACTTAAGATGAAAGCATCATAAACTTTGTTTAAGAATCTCTCTTGGTCATCAAGAATCATATCAACTGATATAGCATTTTTGAGATAACACACATTCAGTTTATATTTTTGGCTCAGATAGTGCATGTATTCATGAAAAATAGTTACAATAATATCCTCATCGGAATAATTATCTTGAAAATCAAAACATCCAATTTTGATTTCACAATTTTGTGTTTCACCAGAGGCTCCTACACTTGAATCAAATTTCACATGTTCAATAAGCTCATCTACATTCTGATAAGCCCACTTGAGATACTTTGTGGTTTCATTATCTAAATTATATTGTTCTAGTGCTTGAAGATGTTGTTTTATTCGTTCTTGTAATACTTTTACTAAATCTTTTACTTTTTGAGTAGCTTCAACTGGATTAATTGGAATTTGATTTGTCTTATCATTTTCTGGATGCTCATAAGCAATAACTTCAACTAATTTTGTATCTTTATCTTGACTTACCTCATAGGTTTTACCATCTTTATCTTGAAGAGTTATAGGTAAAGTTTGAACACCGTCTGTGTTTTGGGGTATAACCGTAGTACCAATACTTGTTCCGTTTGCATTTGTAAAGGTAACTGTTCCTTTGATTGAATCATATTGAATAGTGAATTTATCAGGTAATACAAATGGAGTAGTTATGTCAGCTACGAAATTTGATATATCTTCCACCGTCTGATCTATATCCCCGATATTCTTCCCGGTGGGGTCGTAGGTAGTTATAAATGATCCGTCAATAAGCTTATAGTCGCTGTTTACTTTGATAGAAGCATAGGTTACATGGATACGGGTATCGCCCAGCCAGGGCACTTTGGTCCACCCTTCGCCGCTCCAGCCCTGCGAAGTGCCGGTCACACGGCTAATCGTAGTTGGAAAATCATTGGCCATTACCACATCGCCCGCTTTAAGCAGCGTGAGCAAGGTTTGTTTGCTGAGGTCGATGGTTGGCTCTTTACCGCATTCGATGCCGGATATTTGTCCGGCTGCCATCGTAGTCGCACGCTGCGATGGAGTGTAAACCACCTCATTCGTCTGGTTGCAAGGTACGCCCACTTTTAGTTCATACTCGGTGGCAGGTTCGAGGCCGGAGATAGTCCGGAATAGATCGAATGTTTCGGTTTCTACCCAGCTCCATTGTCCGGCAGCAGAATATTTGCGGTATGCTAATTTATACGTAATGCCTCCGGTGGTGGCACCTACAGGAGTGTCCCAAGTGGCGACAATGGCATCGGAGGTTTTGGCTTCGAGAGCCAGACTTTGCGGTGCCGGACAGGGGTCGCCGTACCGGAAAGTAAAGAGATTGCTGTAACCGTCGTTGCGGTACAAACCCACGTCTTCGAATCCGGCCTTGGCTTTTGCCCGTACCCTCCACGCATAGGTATAACCGGATATCAACGAGGGTTGAGCCTGGTTGTAGATAAGCGTCGTGGTGTTCGATACCGTAGTCTGATACTTCGGAATGGCAGACATAAACTGTTGGTAGGGATCGCCCGCTGCATCCCACAATTCGGAGAGTGTAAACTCATATTCGGTATTGGTTACCTGCGATGAACGGGGTGTCCAGTTAAAGATAATACCCCCGTTGCCTCCCGAACCGGAAGTAAAATCGGCAATCTTTGATTTGTCGGTAGGGCTGTTCAAAAGCGGTGGATCGTTGATAATAATCCAGAAAGTCTGGGCGATCCGTCCGCTCAGTTTATTTCCTGTAAAATAATCATACACCTCAAAACCGATGGTATAAACTCCCTCGGGCAGCGACCGTGCATACCCGTCGGGATTGATGCCCTGCAGGTTTTCCAACCGGAAGTAGTGTGCCAGTTCAGCGTTGGTGAACCGTTGCGGAATACCGCCGTCGAGCATGATAAGCGGTTCGCCGGATATATTGTCGATACTCTGGGCAATAGTGGCATTCTGTGTCTGGATAAATACTTTGAGCCGTACCCGCTTATTGGCCATAGACAAATCGGTAAGCGTGAGGTTAAGCGCCAGACTTTGGATGTTGCTGTTGGCATAATCACTCAGATTGGCCGGATAGGGACTGGCAATGGCAAGTGATCCCTGCACGGGATATTGCTGGGCAAAAGCAGCAACACCCGTGAGGAGAAAAAGGAATATGTAGAGTAAACGTTTGAACATCCTTAATAATTATGAATTATCAATTATGAGTTATGAATTAAGCTATATGGCTTTTCTATCAGGTAGAAGCAGTAGGAACCAAATAATGTCTTATTTTTTAGAGAAACAATACGATACGGTTGTAATTTAAAGTCCCCTTTAGGGGATTTAGGGGCGGTTTTCAAATGTATTTTCCGCCCCAAGCCCCTAAAGGGGATGTTAAATAGTATCGTCTTTGAAAATTCAAAATGGGACAATATATTTATACCATTACTTACTTTGGCTATACGCACAGCAAAAGCAAACGATTTATCCCTCAGTATATTTTTTTTATCACCAGTCTCACTCATAGTTTATAATTCATAGTTTATAGCTGACAGTTCATAACTCATAGTTCATAGTTAGAAACAGTTCATCATTAAAAAATAATCACTTTCATAGTTGCACTTCCTTTAGGCGTTTCCAGCAGCAACAGATAAACGCCCGGCAATACGGTAACATTGATAGGTACCTCGTAGGTTGAGTCTCCCGACTTTCGACCCTGAAAAACTACCTGGTTGCTAAGCACATTAATCAACTTTAGCTGTACGTCGGCTTTATCCTGCAATACAATTTTTGTTGCCAACTCCCCATGACTGGGGTTGGGCGTCACACTGAAAGCCTGAATAAACGGTGTCTTCGCATTGCCTATGTCCGAGAGCTGCGATCGGGCACTGACAATCATTTCTTTCTCTTGTTCGGAACTGCACACACCCTTGTAACTAATCATTTTGATTACATACACTCCTGCATCGGGCACCTGAAATTCGGTGTACGACTGTCCGCCGGACAATATCTGAGCTTTTGCCGGCAACACCCACCGGATGCTGTCCGGCGATGGGTAAGTGGTGTTTACGATCACAATTTTTTCGTTGACAAAGGCCTGTGTGGGCAAAGCAAACTCATTGGCCACCGTGGTACCCGATGGAGTTAGCGTAACAGTGCCGGAATTGCTGCAGCCCGCCGCATTGGCTACAGTTGCTGTATATATTCCCGGTTTTGTAAGATCCACCGTGGGAGTAGTTGCCGTAAATCCATCAGGTCCCACCCAGCTATAGCTTATCCCTGTTTTCGATGGGATGCTAATATCGTAGCGAATAGTTTGGCCCGAACAGATATAGCGGTCTGCTCCCAGATCGAGAGCTAACTGTGCCGGATTCTGCAGTGAATCATTTTTCTGAATAGTACATCCGGCAGCATCAGTCACCTGCAAAGAGTATTTCCCGGCACAAAGCGATCCGGCTTCCGATCCGGTACTTGAAGAACTTGTCCATCGGAAAGAATAAGGGGCAATGCCACCACTAACAGTAGTTTTTATCTCTCCATCGCAACTCTGATAACACACAGGCTGCTTCTTATATAAAAAGAGGTAAAGCGGAGCAGCTTTGCTGATATAAATCTGACGGGCTGCCACACAACCATTACGGTCGGTAACCCGGACAATGTACGGTCCGGCAGAAAGATTCCGGACAGTTGCCGTCTTATCGCCGGTACTCCAGGCATAAGCATAAGGAAGTGAGCCTCCCGAAGGAATTACGGTAGCACTTCCTTCATCGGCACCACTACAACCGATATTCGTTTGTTGAATGGCGAGTTGCAGCTCTGTTGGCTCAGGTAACAAAATCACCGAGTCCTGATGCAGGGATATTCCGTTGGCATCTGTAATATTGCAGGCATACGTCCCGGTAGCCAGGTCGGTGGCCATACTGTCGGTATAAGCCGGCATGATTTCAAATACTCCCCGGCTGTTTTTCTTTTTCCAGGTGTATCGATATTTTTTGCCTGAGACGAAAGGAATACCTCCCTGAGCGGTAGCTACCAATACCCCCTGTACATTACCATTGCATTTAATGGAATCCTGAACTTCCAGAGACAACCGCAGTGCCGGAGGATTGGAAAGGGTAATCTTCTGATTGGCACTACAGCCATGAGCGTCCGTCACCGTTACAGAATACTCTCCCGCACAAAGCGACGAAACAGCATCCGCCGTTGAATTCACCCCGCTCCAGGCATAGCTAAACGGAGCTGTTCCTCCCCTCACCACAGCTTTGAGACTTCCATCGCACACATTGTACTCGGAGATCAGCTTGGGTTGGAAAGTTACCGATAATAATTCGGGCTCTGTTACAGTCACACTTTGCCGGGATATACAGCCGTGCCTATCGGTAACTTCTATCCAATACTCTCCGGGAGCCAGCTTGTCGATAGCGGGAGAAGTTTCCCCATTACTCCACTTGTAAGCGTAGGGCAGCACACCTCCCGAAACACGAACAGAGGCACTACCATTATGAAGATCCTTGCAGGGAATATCGGTATGACTAACTGTCAGTGCCAGCGTATCGGGCTCGGGCAGGTAGATTTCGATTGATTCATATAAGATATTTTTATCGGAATCCTGAACATTAAATGCATACCAACCGGTTGTAAGATTTCCAATAATGCTGTCGTTGCTGTTTGCTATTGAACGATACTCTCCGACACTATTCTTCTTTTTCCAGATATAGGTATAGGGCTTGCCGGTAGTAAACGGAATGCCTCCCGATACCCTTGCGGCAATTGTTCCGCTAGCTGCGCCATGACATGATATGGAGTCTTTCACGTAAAGCGACACCACGAAAGGCGGGGGTGCATCATTCAGATTTTTAGTAACCTGCGCCGGACAACCAAACATATCATTCACCGTAACCGTGTAAGAGCCGCGGCAAAGCTTATCGGCAGTAGCACCAACGATATTATTCGGACTCCATTGATAGGTGTATGGACCTACTCCTCCCAACACAGAAGCCGTCAGCAAACCGTCGCAAGAACCGGCTAATAATGGAGCCACAGTATTGGTAAAACCGATGATCAATGAGTCGGACTGGTCAATGGTAGCTGTATATTGTTTTGTACACCCATTTCGGTCCGTGGCAGTGATGGTGTACACTCCCGCTTTGATATTTTGCAGCTCGGCATCGGTTGATCCGGTGTTCCACAGCAAGCGGTAGGGTTTAAGTCCTCCCGTAACCACGGCACTTATACTCCCGGTACTTGCTCCGTGACACAATACATCAGTCTTTTGTATCCGTATTGCCAACGCTTCCGGTTGCGGCAGGTAAAATACCGAGTCTGCTCTGAGTGTAACTCCGATACTATCGGTGATATTTAAAGCATACCAACCGGCTGTTAATCCACGGAGATTGCTGTCTGTCGCGCCATTTATGATTTCATAAACACCGGAGCCCGTTTGTTTCTTCCAACTATATTTATACGGTTTTCCAGTTTTGAATGGGACTCCTCCCTGCGCATAAACTACCAGGCTTCCGTTATTATCGCCAAAACATTTTACAGAGTCCTGCACGCTGATTTTTATCTTAAGTGGTGGCGGTAACAGGATGTAGGCAGTGGCAGTACATAGGTTTTTGTCTATTACTTCCACCTTGTAATTGCCGTCGCAGAGCAGTGTTTTTACACTATCCGCCGTTTCTTCCCCATCGTTCCACCGGAAACGATAAGGCCTGGTGCCTCCATCGCCTATAGCTTCTATCATTCCGTCGCAGGCTACCAGCACATCTCTTTTCTGTAAGCTCAGTGTCAGTTGCTTCTCGGGTTCGGTTATGGATATCGTTCGGCTGGCTGGTACAGGTTGACAGCTTTTGCGATCAAACACCTGTATGGTGTATTTACCCGGAGATAGACTTGTTCGTTCGTTTTGAGTCGATCCATCTTCCCAAAGATATGTATATCCTCCATTTCCACCACTCGCTGTCACCCTGATGAAACCGTTGTTCTCCCCTTTACAGCTGACATTCGTGCTGTCCACACTGATTTGCACCATCTCCGGCTGCGTCAGATGGAAAGAGTCTGTTCGTAGTGTTCTGCCGTGCCGGTCATCAATCTCTACTGAATAATATCCTTCCGGAAGGTCTGTAGCAACACTATCATTCGATTCGTCTTCAAGAACAGGTGGAAATAATAATGTTGAGACTCCTGTCTTTATATCGTACTTATACCAGGTATACCTGTATGGCAAAACTGTTAAGCTTGGTTCTCCTCCTACAGCACGGGCTGCAAGTTCCCCTTTTTCCCCATGACAACTGATGGAACGCTTTACAGCAATGTCCACCTTAAGAGGATCTATAAAGGTAGCCGAGGCTTCTGCCTTACATCTGTTGTTATCGGTAACAGTCAGTTTGTAGGTCCCCGATGTCAGACCGGAAGCGGTTTCGGTCGTCGAATTGCGACCTTCCCAGATCTTGAAATATGGAGGAGTACCACCTGTAATAGTACCCACTAACTCAGCATCTGACGCATGATAGGCAGAAAGCTCTTTTTTGGCAAGTGTTACGGAGAGTGGAGCGGAGGGTTGTAAAACCTCCGGGGAATACGTAATTTCGCACTTATGGGCATCTATGACGGTAATGGGATAAATACCGGCTTTCAAATCGGGCATAACTGAGTCAACGGGGGTCACCTTGTTAAGCCAGTAGGTATAGGGGCGTGTTCCGCCTGTTATCAAGGTTTGGATTTTTCCTGTGGAAGCTCCGTGGCATTTTACTGAGTCAATAGTAGAAGATATGGCTAGCGGTTTAGGCTCTTCCAGTCGAATGGTATTATTTGATAAAAGTTCATTACTAAAAGAATCTCGTACTTGCACCATATACGTTCCTGCAACTAGGCCGGTTCTTTCCGCCCATTGATCCTTTGCGACAGTTTGGGTAGGAACTTTTAGCGAGTCTGCCACACCGGCATCATTCATTTTCAGCCATGTGTAAACAAAACCCTTAGCAAATGCGACTCCACCCGAGGCTTTTGCTTTTAACGCACCCTCATATCCATTACACAAAATCGGATCTTTAATACCCAAGTCAATTTTCAACGAGTCGGGTTGAGTAAGGGATACTGAATCTGTGACAAAGCAGCCTAAACTATCCGTCACTTTTACTAAATAATTGGTGTTGGCATCCAACCTTGAAACTGAATCTGCACCTGAAGATATACCTCTCCACTCAAACTGATGAGCACCTTTATTTCCACCCTGAACTATGGCCTTAATAGATCCATCTCCTTTTTTAAATCCGGTAAGGTTATAAGGTTTTAAGGTTACGGTTAGTGGGTCGGGCTGTTTTACCTGCACAGAAGATGTTGCAGTGCAGCCGTTGGCATCAGTAATGGTTACATAGTAATCATCGGGAGAAAGATTATTGGCTACAAGCCCCTCGGTATTATTACTCCACTTACAGGTATATGGCCCGGTGCCACCGGTAATACCAGTTACCTCAACTTTACCGTCTCCACTACCGAAACAACTAACGTCGGTGGCTTTGAGAGTTGGAATGATTTGATGATACTTCGATGTTAATGTATACGTTGTGTCAAAATGGCAAGTTGTAGCATCAGATATTGTTACTGTATAAGTACCTACTCCAAGTCCCGTTATTGTATTAGTATTTTTTGCAACCCTATCCCCGCTCCAACTATAACTTAGAGCTCCAACACCTCCTTTTGCATGTACTGTTATTGCACCGTTTACATCTCCGTAACATTTTATTTCGGAAATGTCGGTTGATTCTAGCGTAATAGGCTCCGGTTTTATTATTTGAAACGAACTGTGATCAGCAACGCCATACCATGTTTTAACTGGACAGTCACCAATCTCATCAGTTAGCGCAACACTATAAGTACCTTCCGGTGGATTGCTTATGTCAAGCTTAGCTTTAAATGATCCGGATTCGTATAATCCACCATTTTTTAGAACTGTGTATTTGTAGTTCCCTGAACCTCCAGTTGCTTGTAGCGTAATTGAACTTCCATCTGTTTTACCGCACGGGAAGTCCATTTTTGACACAGTGGCATTTATCGCATCGGGTTCTGATACATGAATACGAGTAAATGTCGTAGAACAGAGTTTTTCATCTTTAATTGTTACGGTATAATAGCCTGCAGGCAATTGGGTAATGGTGTTCGAAGTCTCTGTTCTACCAGCCCAACTATACGTAAGCGTTCCGGTGCCCCCTGTGGCATTGACAGTAATTTCTCCTGTACTACAGCCTGTGCACTTTACATTTGTAATAGAGGTAGATGAAATGGAAATAGCTGGAGGATCGGATAAATCAATGGTATCTTCAATGGTGTTATGTATTGAACCGGTTTTATTATCTTTGACAATTACTTTGTATATTCCTCCTGTTCGCCCCGAAATTAAACTATCAACACAATCCTGAAGCAGATCAAAATCTCCACTTTTATTTTGTTTATACCATTGATAAGTATATTCTGGCTTATTGATCGGCAAGCCACCTTTTACGGTTATCCCTATTTTTCCGTTCGAATCGCCATTACAACTATTTTGTTTTTTGTCAACATTGCTAATAACTAATGGATCGGGCTGTTTAACTGTAAACGAATTAGTAAGTATACAACCGGAATTTGGGGCTGAAGCAGAGTAGTTACCATCCGTAAGGATGAGTCTGTAAGTTCCTGCCGCTAGATTTGGTGCCACACTTGTAGTGCTGATGGTAGTTCCAGCTTCATTTTTCCACGTATAAGTATAAGGTAGAGTACCTCCATCTGCAGTTACGGAGATACTACCATCAGCTTTTCCGTTGCAAGTAACATCACTTATAACATCTTTGATGGATAAAGAGGCTGCAGGTCCATATATTGTGAATTGTTGATTCTCGGAAGGACATTCATTTTTATCGTAAATAATGATACGGTGATTCCCAGCACTTAATCCGTCGATAATACTATTCTGAGGAAGAGTCGCTGAGGCTGCGCCATCCAAACTGTATTCGTAAGGCGCCGTGCCATTTAAAACATTCAGCGTAATCGAACTGGTACCACCATAGCACGTAATATCAGGTTTGTACGTAATAGAAGCAGTTACTGGTACAATCTGACCTACTGTAACCTTTTGTTGAGATTCACAACCATTTCCATCTTTTACTCTCAAGTTGTAATCTCCAGCCCGTAATCCCGTAATTTGAGGTGTAGGAACATTTAAAAGACTTATCCAAGCTGATGTCTTGGTATCATAGTATTGATAGCCGCTTCCTGATCCATTCTTGATATCAGTCAATGCAATTGTACCATCATCGTTGCACGACGAAGAGGTAGGTTTAGCGGTGAAGGTGACGGGGGAAACAGTGCCTATTGAAAAATAGTCATTACTCGTTGTTGGTGTGATAAGCTCTGACTGGCTATTAGTTCCATCGCTCTTTCTAAAAAGTGATAGATATTTTATATAATATGTTTTTCCCTGATCTAAATTAAAGTCGCAAACGTATGGGACTCCTTCACTTATTTTATTTGAAGTTAAATCTATGCTAGTTAGATAATGATCTTTACCATCAGTGTCATATAAATCTAAATGCAATGTTTCCAAATCGTCTAATTTTCTATCAATTGTTATTGATACTTTTCCTTTATCCGTAGAGCATTTGGGAGCTATAGGGTTGAAGTTAGTAATATGAGGCGGTGAAGCAACAATTTTGAATTGTATTGAATTCGACACTCCCTCTTCATGCCCATTACCTTTAGGTCCACCTTCAGGTCCCCAAGGATTCAATCTTATAAGAATATTTTTTTCGATATAATCATTAATATTAACACCTCTACCTTGAAATAAAGTTGCTAGACTTATATTAGCAGCCTTAACTACACCATTTTCTATATCAACCGGAATAACCCCTAAAGAATAAAACCAAGTTAAACCACCATCTACACTTATTTGCCAGTATTTATATGCCTCAGCTCGAAAATTATCATTTTTGAAAGGAACTTTAATTAATGATCTAATTGGTAGTGAATGACTTTTGATAGAATTTACATCTATAACATTCGCTAAATCAGGATAAAATTTACAATAGAGCACAAATAAATCTGTCCCTCCCCGTCCGGGATTAATATCATACTCCATTCTATTAACTTCTCCTGTCGTATGGCCGTTATAAAAACTCCAAAAACCTGTATAATTTTTATTCACATCTTTAAATACAGAAATTCCAAAACTGCGAAAAGGTATAGACGAAGAACCATTAAGTATCAACCCGTCAATTAAACTATTATTTGGAATTACAGCTTCACGATAGAACATTAAATAATAATTATTTTTCTCAGAACAAAAATCGAAACGATATGTATGACCATCTGCTGTTACGACACTAAGAGAAAAAGGGTTGTAAAAGGTACTACCACTTTGGCCCAATGTAAATTTGACTCTGTAATTTTGAGCACATACTGAGGTAAATGACAAAACACAAAAGCCAATTATCATCACAAAATGCCAATATATATGCTTTAGTTTATCTTTCATAGTTCCCCCTTAATACTCCGTCTTCACCTCTTTCCACTCTCCCATTTTCCCGTTTTTCAAGGTAGCACGCACGGCATAACGATACATATTACTAACTGCCAGATCAGTGTCGGTATAAAAAGCCTGAGTGCCCGGTATTACTTGCAATGTGCTGAAAGGTTCGTTATTTTTGGCTTTGTAAATCGTGTATTCCGCAATATCTGTACTGTTTGTTTTCCAGCTGATGGTGATGCTGTGATTAGTACGATCCATATCAGCCCGCAGATTCTTCAGTTGTCCGGTTTGTTGTTTGGCATGTGCTATGACTTTCCATACGGGTGACGGATCCGAAATATTGTTACTGCGGTCGATGGCTCGTAATGTGTAAAGGAGTAGTGTCCCTTCAGAAGCAGACACCGTGTCTTCAAACTGAGTTATGCGCAGATCCGAGATGGTAGTAACCGTTGTCCATGCCGTAGCCTGCTCGGTTTTTCGGTACAGTCGGTGGCTCACCACATCATCGGAAGAGCTGTTGATCCACGCCAGAGTGGTCTTACCATTTGCAGAAACTTTGGAGTCGATTATAACCGGCGAAGAAGGTGGAACCCGATCGGGCTTAATGATTTCTATCGGTTCGCAAGCCTTCGATTGGTTCATCCTGCGGTCGAGTGCCATCACAGAATAGTAAATTTTGCCATTCAAGCTATTCAGGTTAACTTTCTCTTCAAATGTATTCCCAACTTGTGGTTTAGTGTTGATAATAGCCGGTTCTTCCGCTCTGTTATTACCCCGCAATATCACATAGCCCAACAGATCAGGTTCTTTATTAGCCTTCCACTGCAAATTTACTGTCCCTAGCGAATCAATTTTGGCTTCCAAACCCAAAGGCACGGCAGGAGGAATACTGTCGACGGCTTGTACAAGGTAAGGAAATGAAGTCCGCTTATTGCCGTTTTTATCCACAGCAGTAATGGTAAAATAGTTGGCTGGCAGCAAAGGCGAGAAGCGTAGCTCTCTTTGTTTGGCATCTATACGGGAAATAACCTGCACAAAACTGTTGTCTGCATTATTGGCAGACCGATTCAGTTCAAAGTGATCGACAAGCGCTGCACCCTCTTCGGGAAACTCCCAACCGATCGTGGCTGTACTGTCGTTGACAATCTGAGTTTTATTAATATTAGGGACAAAAGCCAGAACTGTTTTCCCTTTACCTTGCACCACATCCGATGGCGGTCCATATTGCCCGAAAGGTGAGATGCCTTTTACGCGGTAACTAAAAGTCCGGTTATTCTGAATAGTGTCCGTAAAAAATGCTCTTCCCGCATCTTTTCCCGACTCATCATTCAAAGTGGAAAAAGGCAGTTGCCCCAATGTCTTGAAAAGCACTCCATCTTCCGACCGTTCGATACGGTAAGTTGAATAGTACGATTTCAGCACCTTAGTATCCCAGCTCAGAAGCACACTTTGATCACCATACGCAGCATATACATCAATAGGCTTAGGCAAAAGAGAGGACTCATTGCTTCCAATATATACCAATGCAGTGTCGCAGACAGCTTTTTCTGGGGGAATATTGGGATATATCTTGTACAGGTATTTTTCGCCCCACTTTACCGTACTGTCGTTCCAGCCTAAACCAGCCAGGCAAGCAGCATTGAAACTGCGGTCGGCAGCCATCAGCGAGAAAGTAAATCGTTGGGTGAGATTATTGCTCTGATTTATGATGTTGGCAAATTTACTGGAGCCTCCGGATATTTCAAAATCTTCGCCATATATTCCCTGAGCAATAATTGCCGCATTATCGTCTGTCTGACATAGTGTTTCCCATTCTTTCAAGGGCTTGGGCTTAATCGGAATCGTGGAGAGTTTCGTCTTAGAAGGAGATGGACTCAGCTCACCATCTTTTAAAACGGTATAACGATCGATAGAATATCCATAATTATTAGCCAACTTCCAGGCATAAGGATCAATCAGACTCCATCTCAATTTTATAGAACAGCCGCAACTGTCGGCCATACCAATGGCCTTGATAGAGCTTATGTTTGTTGTAGATCTTTTTTGGGAGTAAAGAAAAGTTAAACTACAGAGCTGAAGGATTATTATTGACAATACACAGAGATATCTTTGAATATAAAAAGGCATACAATTCTAATATTAAGACATATTTTGTGCAAATATACTAAATTTAGCAAAGCAAAAAGTCCAATTAGTAATTATTAGCATATAACTTGTTTTCGTAACAATAATGTTCTACAGCCTACTCTTGAACTGTTCATGTAAAAACGAAAAATGAAAAATAAGAGAATATACTACACAAAGAGAAAGAAATCTCACAAACAAAACAAAAAAAAAGAATCAGCAAGAACAGTTATGTATAAGACAGAAATATTCCGGATTGTCAGCTCAAAAACATTTGCATCAGGAAATAAAATAAGCAATGAGAGCGCCCCTTTTGGAACGCCCTCAATCTGTACAAAACTATACAAGCAAGCTCTACATCAATCTTTATCAGCAATGATAAGCGTAGAAGGAATAGTTGTCAGCCAATGGCTTTTTGTGTCAATCAGGTATTTCCAACTTTCCACAC
>DAIQOQ010000313.1:0-3040 GCA_036787795.1 Paludibacter sp.
TTTATAAACTCTTTCCGCATTTCTGCGTTAAATATAGAAAAAGATAATTATAAACAATTCGTCGTGCACATACCGTTTCGTTTCGGAAACCGACGACTATTAAACAAGATTATTATGGGATTACAAGTAGGTGATAAAGCTCCCGCCATATTGGGAGTAAATCAGGATGGAAAAGAAATTAAACTGGCTGACTTTGCCGGCAAAAAAGTGGTATTATACTTTTACCCGAAAGACAGTACACCGGGCTGTACTGCTCAGGCTTGCAGTTTACGCGACGGCTACGACGATTTACGCAAAGCCGGTTATGAAGTACTGGGTGTAAGTGCCGACAGTGCCGCATCACACCAAAAATTTATTGCCAAACAAAACCTGCCCTTTAATCTCATTGCCGACACCGATAAAACTCTATCCGAAGCTTTTGGTACCTGGGGTGAAAAATCGATGTATGGACGACAATATATGGGCATGTTTCGAACCACTTTCCTGCTGGACGAAACCGGAACCATTACCCGGATTTTGTTACCCAAAGAGGTAAACACCAAGAATCACGCAGCCCAGATTCTTTAATTGATATGTAGTTTTTCCAAAGTTTCAAACCTGAAGGAGACTATACTTTTAGCTCTGTTTCTCCACTTTTCCGATTCGAAGGCCAGCTGTTTTTCGAACAAAAAAAGAGTACCTTTGCAAAAAAAACAGCATGGCAAATACACAAACTGAAATATTCTTTGATAAACTTCAATCTTATATAGACAATAAGGAACTGATAAAACTCAGCCTTACAGGAAAAAGAGATAAATTATCGGATTTAAAAAAGCTGATTATTACAGCTGTGGAACTAAAAAAAGGATATTGCCTGAATGTTGTTTACCGACACAATACCCGGGATATCACCAAAAACTTTGAAATAGCCGAAGGAATGGAACTCGTTGCCAAAGCGCTGGAAAACGACTTTGTAAATGCAGAACTTCTCTCAATATCTACACAATTGAATCTGATGGTATTGCCAAACGGAAAAGTAAAACTCAAAACTACTGAAAACAGCGCTCCTGCCCCACTCACGCTGGCGCACGACAACATAAAAGAGCGTCTGATCAACACACACGGAAATATTTATCTACGCGAGTTGGGTATTACGAACGTCAATTGGGAAGTTCGACGCGAAATGAGTGATAAGTATAAACAGATAAACCAGTATATAGAGCTCTTGGCTCCCAACCTGAGCGAACTGAAACTGACCGAGAACTATCATATTGTAGATATGGGTTCGGGAAAAGGTTACCTTACTTTTGCTTTATATGATTACATCACCAATCACTTAAAACAGCCTGTCAGGATGACGGGTGTTGAGTTTCGTGAGGATCTGGTATGGACCTGCAACAGCATTGCCCGGCAGGCAGGTTTTGATGAGCTGAACTTTGTAAAAGGAACTATCGAAAAAACGGAATTAGAAAAAATAGATATACTCATAGCCCTGCATGCCTGCGACACTGCTACCGACGATGCCATTTTCCGTGGCATAAGCTCAGAAGCCGAACTGATTGTTTGTGCTCCCTGCTGCCACAAGCAGATACGAAAAGCAATGAATGTAGAGAATGAGCTAAGTTACATTACGCGCTTTGGAATTTTGAAAGAACGCCAGGCCGAAATTATTACCGACAGCATTCGTGCTATGATTTTGGAAGCTTATGGTTACAAAACCAATGTTTTTGAATTCATTTCGCTGGAACATACACCTAAAAACGTAATGATAGTAGGTCGGAAAATGCCTGACTTAAATCCGGACAAACAAACAATACTAAACGCCATTACGGCAATAAAGAAACTGTATGGCATTGAGAAACATTATCTGGAAACTTTACTGAATATCTAAAAAGCAAATTTTACCGGATTATTTCTAATGGAGAAGTATTAGGAAAACAAAAAACATACATAAAATAAATGCCACTTTCAGTTTGTACGTAAATTTTATTTTTCTACATTTGCACACTAAAAAAAAGAAAAAGAGTACTAAATCATAACTAATACAGAAACAAATGCGAAATAACTTTAATCCCTGGCATCAGGTATCACCCCTCACCGAATCACACGATGTTGTGAAAGGCATCATCGAGATTCCAAAAGGTAACCGTGCTAAATACGAATTAGATAAAGAAAGTGGTCTGCTGCGGTTAGACAGAGTACTATTCTCCTCCATGTATTATCCTCATAATTACGGATTCATACCACAGAGTTATTGTGAAGACCATGACCCGCTTGACATCCTGATACTTTCGCAAATAGAAGTAGTCCCATTGTGTATTGTGGAAGCCAAAGTAATTGGCGTAATGCGTATGCTGGACAACGGTGAAGCTGATGACAAAATTATTGCTGTGGCCGCCGGCGATCCTAGTGTAACTCATTACAATGATATTTCAGAGCTACCGCCACACATGACTACAGAAATTATGAGCTTTTTCGAAGATTACACGAAACTGGAAAACAAAACAGTGGTGGTGGAAGAATTCTTTGACAAAGAAACAGCCATGCAAATCTTAGACAACAGCTACAAAATGTATCAACAACATTTTGGAGAATTGCACAAATGGATTTACGGCAAATAATTGGTTGGAACCCTATAAAAAACATCCCTTGAATTTTCATATAAATTCAAAGGATGTTTTTTAGTATTCATTTATGGTCATCCACCTATTCGGAAAATTTCCGATTGTTTAGCCTCCAGCATAGCAAGTACCTGTAATGCTTCCTTACAATTTTTACAGGCCATCAGTTTTTCACGCCATTCGGCAGCACTATTAAATCCGGTTAAATAGATTTTAAAGAATCTCTTCAGTACATTAAAGTTCTGACTCTCGCCCCACACCTTATCGTACAAAGCAATATGAGTTTTCAATAAACTGATACGCATCTCCAACGACACTGCAACTTCGCTCAGGTTAAACATCCACGGATTTTTAAAAACGCCCGTTCCAACCATTACCCCATCCACACCAAACCGATTGACATAATCCATAGCCATAGCATAACTATCCACATCCCCATT
>DAIQOQ010000314.1:0-3037 GCA_036787795.1 Paludibacter sp.
CTCCTCAGATTCTTAAAATATCATTTTAGATTAGAAGAATTACTCTTCAGATTCATTTTTGAATCCTGCATTGGGATCCGATAATGCTTATGTGAGTAGCTATTTACTGCTAGTTCAAGTTGTTTTTGGAATATAAGAAAAGCGTTGTCCCGCAATTAAGTGGACAACGCTCTAAATCATTAAGTGCTTATGCTTATTTTATAAATCAACTGAACTGCGAACTATCAACTGTCAACTGTCAACTAATTTTACATACGATCCATATACCAACTCAATTCTTTTTCCAGCTTTTGGTATTTAAAGATATTGGTAATAATTTTCTGCAAACGCATAAAGGCCGTTTCGCTTTTTACTACATAATCGAAGGCCTTGTGGTGCATACATTCAACAGCAACGTCAATTTTATCTTGCTGCGACAGCATGATCACCGGAATGTCGGGGTTCAGGGCTTTTATTATATCGAGTGTATCGATGCCATTCATGGCGGTTTTATCGACGCTGTCCAGATAATAGTCGAGCACAATGATATCCGGTTTGTGTGATAAATTTTCCAGACATAGTTCACCCGTCACATAGGTTTCGATACTAAAATCGGCTCGTTCCAGGAAGTCAATCTCCAACGATTTCAGGAAAAGGATATCATCATCGACCAGAAAAAGTTTTATTTTTTCGCTTTTCATCAGTTTTTACTTTTAATCATATTATATTCTTCTTCCAATTCCGTGCAGGCCTGACTGCAAATGTTTCCGAGCTGTAAAACCATGTCTTGAATGCCTTCGGTTTGCAGCTCGGCGATGGCATAATCCTGTACTTTTCGAGCCATGTTTTCAAAATTGGCATTGATACCCATGATGGAAAACGATGGAATCATTTTGTGTACGGCCGAGTGGAGACCGTTCCAGTCTTTTTCCTCCAGACTTCTTTTCATGGCACTGATGAGCGGTGGTGTTTGCTCCAGATAGAGCGAAATCATTTCCATCATCAGCGCGGGGTTCGACTTGGTTCTGGTGTTGAGGTAACCCAGGTTAATACATCGTATGGCTTTTATATCGACTTCTATTTTTGTTTCTTTTTCAGGTATTTCTATCACTGGTATTTTCTTAATAAGTCCCATTATTTTGGAATAAAGAATGCGTTCGTCAACGGGTTTTGCTATATAATCATTCATGCCTACGGCTTTGCACTTAGCCAGATCGACGGTGGTTACATCGGCCGTGAGAGCAATGATGGGAATGTCGGAATGCATTACATTGCGGATATAATCGGTGGCTTCGAAACCGTTCATCTCGGGCATTTGGAGGTCCATCAGCACCACGTCGTAGATTTTGGTTTTCATTTTTTCGATGGCTATCTTTCCGTTGTCGGCAATGTCGCGTTCGAATTCAAAATCGTCGAGCAAGGTTTTCATCAATAACTGATTGAGCGGTATATCTTCTACCACCAGCACTTTGAGATTTTTAATTTCCTCGTCGGGTTCATCTGCTGTCATTTCTTCGGCTGCTAGTTGGTCAGTTTTCTGAAAATTCAGAACAAAACTAAAGGTGGAACCTTCATTGGGTTTGCTCACCACCTGTATGCTCCCACCCTGCGACTCAACCAACTGCTTAACGATGGCCAGTCCAAGTCCGGTGCCGCCATACAAACGCGAAGTGCCACTGGATGCCTGCTGGAAGTTTTCGAAAATATTTCCAATTTTTTCGTCCGAGATGCCAATGCCGGTGTCTTTGATGGAAAACTGAACGCCTACATTATTGTCATTATTGGATAGCAAGCGCACGCTTACATATATTTTTCCTTTGGCTGTGAATTTTACAGCATTGCTTACCAGATTGAGAATGATTTGGTGCAATCGCACCGGATCGCCCAGCAATACTTCGGGAATGGTTTTATCGTAATCGACCACCAACTTCAGATTTTTTTCCAGAATTTTGGTTTCGAACAAATGCAGCATGGCCGAGATGGAGGATTTCATTTTAAATGGTATTTTTTCGAACACCATTTTGCCCGAATCTACTTTGGCCAGATCGAGTATATCATTAATAAGAACAATCAGTGCGTCGCCACTCATTTTGATGGCCGACAAATATTCTTTTTGTTTGGCTGTTAGTTCCGATTTGAGCAGCACCTTGGTAAACCCGATGATGGCATTCATAGGGGTACGAATTTCGTGACTCATATTGGACAGGAACTGTTGCTTAGCCTTCACGGCTGTTTCGGCTATCTTGGTAGAGGTTTCGGCTTTGTTCTTTGCTATCTCGGCTATCTCGGTTGCCATTTCGGCAAACACGATGGCTTCGTTCAGCTGGGTTTCTATCCTCTTCTGATCGGTAATATCGCGGGCCACTACCACCACTCCCTTCACATTTCCCTGATCGTCTTTATATACCGACCCGTTGAACAATACATCGGTGAGCTTTCCGTCGCGAATGGTGAGTGGGAAGTCGGCTACAAACCCGTTGGCAAATACATCGAGATATACTTCTTTTGCTTTTTCCGATTCGGTGAAATAGCCGAAGAAATCTGAGCCAATCATTTCCTCGCGCGTCAAGCCGGCAATATTTGCCGAGGCGTTATTCAGGTCGGTAATCTTTCCTTCCAGGTTAATGGTGAACAAGGGATCGCGACTGGCTTCGATAAGACTCCGTGCATATTCCGATGCCAGCTTTTGTGCCGTAACGTCGCGGGCCACAATGACCACTCCCAGCACATTTTCGTTTCCGTCTTTGTACACCGAACCATTAAAAAGTACATCAGTCAGTTTACCGTCTTTATGTCTGAGTGTAAGCGGTGAATCGGCAACCGACCCGTTGGCAAAAACTTCCTGATACACTTCGCGTGCCATTTGTGGCTCGGTAAAGTAATCGAAAAAGTCTGTTCCGGTCAGTTCTTCGCGCATTAGTCCGGTTATATTCACCAGCGCTTCGTTCATGTCCGTTATTTTTCCTTCGATATTAATGGTAATCAAAGGATCCAGACTGGCTTCAATAAGACTCAGCGAATATTGCGAAGCCAGTTTCAACGAATAACTGAAAGCTTC
>DAIQOQ010000315.1:0-3031 GCA_036787795.1 Paludibacter sp.
ACTATTTGAACTTTAACGTTGAATTTATTGTTGAACTATCGAAAACAAGTACTTTTGCATGCAACATCAAAATGAACCAAAAGCAATTGTTAGCACCCTTGAACAGGTGCAGCGTTTTTTAGATGATTTTCATTTCAAAACAACGATTTTTAATATTGTATTTCTCGATTACAGGGATAAGAACTTCACATCCTTGCTGAAATTAGAGATCAATCCGTTTCGGCGTCAGGAAATTATTGCCGGATTGTGTGCCGACGATTACTCGGAGGGTCCTTTGCCCGATACTTTACATCATATTTCGGATATGTGGGTATTTGGCAAAAAAGAGAAAAAGCAAGAGATATACATCAAGATTTCGATGGGAAGACCCGATTCGGAAACTATTTGTATCTCTTTTCATATTGCTGAAAGAAGTATGAACTATCCTTTCAAAAAAACAAAAAAATGACAAGTCCATTTACAGGCGGAGAAGCAGTTCTTCAGATAGAAGCTCGCCAATACGATTTCAGAGCTGAAAAATTCAGTATATTCCATCATCATTACCGCTGTGTGGATACAGACCAGACATTTACCGATACGCGATTGGATGAATTGAATCTGAATCAGGTGTACAATCAGTACAGGCAGAAAGAGGGCATCCCGTTTCCGGATGAAATCACCGCTTACCGCAAACAATATGATTTGGCAGCCACCAAAATGTCGCAGATACTGGGCTTTGGTGTAAATATGTACGGGCGTTACGAGTCGGGCGAAATACCCAATGTATCGAATGGCAGGTTAATAACCATCTGCAAAGACCCGGTCTTTTTTAAAGACTATTTCGAACGAAGCGCATCCCACCAGTTTTCATCGAAAGACAAAGAGTCAATCTCCCGAAAGATTACCAAAGCTATCGAATTAAAACAGCACGACGTCAAACGCAAATTCGAAGAGTATGCTGCTTTGGGAAATGTGGAAAGAGGTGTCTTTACCGGCTTTTCGGCCCCTAACCTGGATAAAGCCCGGGAAATGGTCGTTTATTTTGCCAGTCTTTGCCAACCGTTTACCACCAAGATGAATAAACTTCTTTTTTATGCCGATTTTTTAAATTATAAGCGGACGGGCTATGCCATTAGCGGCATGACTTATCAGGCTATCAAGCGCGGTCCCGTACCGTTGCGCTACGATGGGTTGTACGGCAATGCATCTGATGTGGTTGAACGAAAAGATGAGTTTTTCGCCAACGATGTATCGGGCGAACGCTTAGTCGCAAAAAACGAATTCAATGCCACCCTGTTTAGTGACGAAGAACTAAAAACCCTCGAAAGAGTAGCCAGCCGCTTTAAGAATACGCCTACAAAAGACATAGTTCTGATAAGTCATGCCGAGCCGGCCTGGATTGATAATGAAAGAGATGAAAACGAAATTTCCTATCAATATGCATTTAATATGAAAGCATTTGATTAATGCAACCAACATTGATAATTCAGATTATACACTCACATAAAAAGAAATCCCGAACAATATAAGTTGTTCGGGATTTCTTTTTGTATAATCGGGGTGCAACTTACAGCCGCACTCGGAATTGATTGTTCCCCTTTAGGGGTTAGGGGTCTTAATTACTAAACACCAACCGGCTTCCGTCATAATCCACCACGATAGCCTGGTCGCTATGAACGGTTCCACCAATAAGTTGTTTGGACAAATCGTTGAGCACAAACTTTTGAATGGCCCGTTTCACCGGACGTGCACCAAACTGCGGGTCGAAACCTTCGGCAGCTATAAAGTGTATGGCAGCTTCGGTGAGTTGCAGTTGCACACCGTTTCCGGCCAGCGTCTTCTGGATCAACGACACCTGCAAACGTACAATATCTTCAATCTGCGATTGGTTGAGCGGTGCAAACATAACCAGTTCGTCAATACGGTTCAAAAACTCGGGACGAATAGTTTGTTTCAGCAATTCAAATACCTGCGTTTTGGTTTTCTCTATCACCTCTTCCTGATTTTTATCAGTCATGCCTTCAAAACTTTCCTGAATGAGCGACGAACCAATATTGGAAGTCATAATGATAATGGTATTCTTGAAATTCACCAGTCGGCCTTTATTATCAGTCAACCGTCCATCGTCCAGCACTTGCAGCAGCACGTTGAAAACATCGGGGTGTGCTTTTTCAATTTCATCGAACAGCACCACCGAGTAGGGTTTCCGTCGAATGGCTTCGGTCAGCTGACCGCCTTCATCGTATCCCACATATCCGGGAGGCGAACCGATCAGACGCGTTACGGAGAATTTCTCCTGATATTCACTCATATCAATACGCGTCATCATGTTTTCATCGTCGAACAAATACTCAGCCAGGGCTTTTGCCAGTTCAGTTTTACCCACACCGGTTGTTCCCAGAAAGATAAACGAACCAATCGGTCGTTTAGGGTCTTGCAGCCCTGCCCTGCTCCGTCTTACGGCATCGGCCACAGCAGCTATTGCTTCCTCCTGACCTACCACACGTTTATGCAGTTCATCTTCCAGATGCAGCAGTTTATCCTTTTCGCTCTGAAGCATTTTAGTCACCGGTATACCCGTCCAACGGCTGACAATATCGGCTATATCCTCGCTGTCCACCTCTTCTTTTATCATCGAATGAGTACCTTGTATGGTAGCCAGCTTAGCCTTAAACTCAACAATTTGTTCTTCGGCAGCCTTTATTTTACCGTAACGAATTTCCGCCACGCGACCATAATCGCCTTCGCGCTCTGCTTTGTCGGCCTCGTACTTCAGGTTTTCAATCTCTATCTTTGTTTGCTGAATGCTGTCGATAAGCTTTTTCTCCGACGACCATTTAGCACGCATCTCGTTACCATCTTCTTTCAGATTGGCAATTTCTTCGTTCAGCTGAGCCAGCTTACGTGTATCGTTTTCGCGCTTAATAGCTTCGCGTTCAATTTCCAGTTGCTTGATGTTCCTGTCAATAATATCCAGTTCTTCGGGCACCGAGTCCACTTCCAACCGGAGCTTGGCTGCTGCTTCATCCATCAGGTCAATGGCTTTATCGGG
>DAIQOQ010000109.1:0-2214 GCA_036787795.1 Paludibacter sp.
TTATATCTCCTTCATTTCCGGCTAACTTGATGATGCTTCCTCTTGCGGAAAACCGGACATTGGGATGTAAGTTTTTTATTAAATGGACATTGTTATTGTTTATTCCATAAAAAACAGTTGTATCTGTAAGTTCGGAAAGTTCGAAGATTTTTTCAATCATAAATTCTAATTTAAGCAGTAAGCTGTAAGCCGTAAGCAACAAGCTGTTTGACAACTTACTACTTACTACTTACCGCTGATTGTTAGTCTGCAAATAATGGATATTTTTCCATCGTTTTGTTTACACGGTCGCGAACAGATTTGATAACAGCTTCGTTTTCTACGTTTGAAAGAACAGTTTCGATCATTTCGGCAATTTCGACCATCAAATCTTCCTTAGCACCACGGGTGGTGATAGCGGGTGTTCCCAAACGGATACCTGAAGTCTGGAAAGCTGAACGGCTATCGAACGGAACCATGTTCTTGTTCACGGTGATGTCGGCTTCTACCAATGCTTTTTCAGCCACTTTACCTGTCAGCTCGGGAAACTTGGAACGAAGATCGACCAACATAGAGTGGTTGTCGGTTCCGCCCGAAACGATTGTAAATCCACGTGCGATTAATGCATTGGCCAACGCAGCTGCATTCTTCTTCACCTGAGTTTGATATACTTTATATTCCGGTTGAAGACATTCGCCAAACGATACGGCTTTCGCAGCAATCACGTGTTCCAGCGGACCACCTTGAATGCCGGGAAATACTGCAGAGTCGAGTAGGGCAGACATCATTTTTATTTCGCCTTTCGGAGTTGTTTTTCCCCACGGATTTGGAAAGTCTTTCCCCAACAGAATAATACCACCACGAGGTCCACGAAGGGTTTTGTGAGTTGTAGAAGTTACGATGTGAGCCCATTTCAATGGATTTTCCAAAAGTCCGGCAGCGATAAGACCTGCAGGGTGAGCCATATCGATCATCAGAATAGCACCTACTTTATCAGCAATTTCGCGCATGCGTTTGTAGTCCCATTCGCGTGAATAAGCAGATCCGCCGCCAACGATAACTTTAGGTTGTTCGCGCAGAGCTACTTCTTCCATTTGATCGTAGTCAACAAGTCCGGTTTCTTGTTTTACGTTGTATTCGCATGGTTTATACAGGATGCCCGAGCTGTTTACCAACGAACCGTGCGACAGGTGACCACCGTGCGACAGGTTAAGTCCCAGAAATTTATCGCCGGGGTTCAAACATGCTAAAAATACTGCTGCATTGGCTTGTGCACCCGAGTGTGGCTGAACGTTTGCCCATACGGCACCGAAAATTTCTTTTAATCGGTCGATTGCTATTTGCTCACTCTGATCAACAACCTCACAACCGCCGTAATAGCGTTTACCCGGGTAACCTTCGGCATACTTGTTGGTCAACACAGAACCCATGGCTTCCATTACCTGTTCGCTTACAAAGTTTTCGGAAGCAATCAATTCAATTCCTTTCAGTTGACGCTGCTTTTCGCGTGCAATGATGTCAAAAATAACTTGGTCTCTTTTCATTTTGTTCAGTTCTTAGCCCCCTAAATCCCCCTTGGGGGACTTGAAGACATTGTTTATATAATTGTTTTGTTTTTAGTTTTATACGCACTCATAGATCCCCGAATAGGAAGTTAGAGGGCTTCTTTCAATAATTCCTGAAAGCGTTCTACAAATTTTCCTACATGAAATCCATCCATCAATGCATGATTGGCGTGTATGTCAACCGGTAGCCACATATTGTCACCCTCGCGGGTAATTTTGCCGAAGGTAATTTTGGGAATACTTCGTCCCACGTGCAGCACCCGTGCATGATTCACCGCTGTAAAATCGGCCCATGGCAGGGTGGAGTAGTGGATAATATCTTCGTCTGCATGCGTAAACTTCAAACCGCGCTCGGCTCTCACGCGATCTGCTTCGATTTTTGCCTGAGACATAAATTCTTCAATATCTTCGTAATAATCGAAGAATGCGTATCCAAATGTTTCGTCTTCGCGAAAAATGGTGGGACCAGCACCCACGCTATCGTAACAATATACCTTATCGTCCTCAATCCGGTACCGAAACTCTTCAATTTCGTTGGCCGTTTTGAGCGACAAATATAAGTAATAGTTTGAAAATGGATAGCCCGATTGCTTTGCTTTTTTATAGGCGGCCGAACATTCTACCCGAACCGTGATGCCAAACAGGGGCTCATCAAAGTTTTTAAAAACTT
>DAIQOQ010000109.1:2314-9376 GCA_036787795.1 Paludibacter sp.
CATTCTACCCGAACCGTGATGCCAAACAGGGGCTCATCAAAGTTTTTAAAAACTTCGAAGTGTTCGCGGCGTTTCCATGTTTTGAGGTCTATTTCGTGTTTCATTTTAAATAGTTACAAGTAAATAGTTACGAGTTACAAGTCTGTTTATCTGGATTTTTGTTGTGATAAACAGATTATTAATTATTGTTGATTACTTATTATCGTTGGCTATTCCGATTTATTCCGTTCGAAAGTTACATCGCTCAGATTCGCTTTTAGTTGAGGGTCTGCTCTGAAACACACCTTTTTTGCTTTAACCCGATGAGGCGTGCAATCTTCGACCCGATCATATCCGTCGCTCGAAACCGACAGGGTGAAAAGCCCCAGATCTTCGAGCCGCACGCTATATCCCAGGTGCAAATATTTTTCAATCAAGCCTGCTAATCCGATAAGCGTTGAACGTACATCACCTTCCGATAGTGCACTCATGCTAGCCAGTTCTTTTGCCAATGCTTTGCTACCCACTTCGCCCGAATAAACCGGCACTGCATGATACTTCGCTTTTTTATCACCCAGGCCACTCCGTTTTGTTTTTACTCTGTATTGAAATCCCATATTCGTATTGATTTAATTTGTTTTCTACACGTATGCAATGTTACTTGCTATCGGAAATAAAATTATTCTAATGTATATCTAATGATGCTTTAGATATATATCAAATCAATACTCAGATGTACATCATATATGTGTTTCGATATATATCAATGCTAATCTCTCTACTTATCCGGTTCAATTTAGTTCCGGCTCCATTTTATTTTCCTTCAGTACTCAAATCAGATTGAATACGCAGGTCATTATTTTTTCTTCTTTACCGTCCAACCAAATTTGCCTATTTCTTCTCCCAATTTGTAATAATGGCCGTGCGAGTAGGCTATCAGTTTGGCTTCCGAAAGTTTAAATGTATCTGTCTCTGGATCAATATATTTCCGGTCAGCCTGCACATTCACCACATCGGCAATAAACATATCGTGCGAGCCTAGTTTAATAATCTCTTTTACTTTGCACTCAATGCAAAGCGGCGATTCTTTGACCGTGGGTGCATTTACTTTCTCTCCCTTTACAGGAGTCAGTTTCATTTCAGTAAACTTATTGAAGTCTTTGCCGCTTTTCACGCCGCACCAGTCGGTGGCAAAAGCCATATCTTCGTTGGTGAGATTAATCACAAACTCACCAGTTTGTTTTATTATATCGTACGAATGGCGCTCCGGACGAACCGAAATATAACACATGGGTGGATTGGTACAAATAGTTCCTACCCAACTAATTGTTAGTAGATTGTAATTCTCTGGCGAGTTCCCACACGAAATCAGCACAGCAGGCAAGGGGTAAATCAAGGTGCCGGGCTTCCACGAAACATGACTTGCATCCGGTGTGCTCTCAATGTCTTTCAAATTGACCGTATCTGCGTTTTTTCTCATTGTTTTCTTTCTGAAAAAGAAGGCTATTCCTTGCTTTCGTTGTTATTTTATCTTTGCCTCGTCACGTCTTACTTCGCGTTCGCAGTAATGACATTTCAACATAATTTCGCCGTCATTGTTCAGTACATGAAAACGGGTAGTTACTGGCTGATGGTTGGTGATGCAATTCGGATTGGCACACTGCACAATTTCGCGAATCTCCTCAGGCAAACATAATGGCCTCTTTTCCACCACTGCAAAGTCGCGAATGATATTGATTTTTGCATTGGGGGCAATCAATGCTATCTTATTGGTTTCGTCCTCTTTGAATGCGCGATCGGATATTTTGATGATTCCTTTTTTGCCTACTTTGGCACTGTCCAGGTTGTTACCGATGGTAATTTGATGCTCACAGGTTTCCAGATGCAAGATAGAAACGACTTTATATAATTTATCCGCCGGAATATGGTCAATCACTGTTCCGTTGCGAAGTGCTGCTACTTTTAATTCTTTTGTTGACATACAAATTTATTGATATAAAATGATACACAATTACGCTTCTCAGCACAGATTCAATACTTTACTTATAATTGCCTGACGTACATAAAGTCCATTCTGAGCCTGACGGAAATAATATGCCTTCTCGTTAACGTCCACATCGGGATCTATTTCTGTAACACGGGGTAGTGGATGAAGTATGCGAAGGTTCGGTTTTGTGTTTTCGAGCATCGCATTTTTAAGGGTGTATACGTTTTTCACTTGTTCGTATTCCATTAAATCCTGAAAGCGCTCTTTCTGAACGCGGGTCATATACAGGATGTCGGCATCGTTGAAATTATCTGTCAGTTCGCTCACCTCGGTAAAAGGAATATTGTTTTTATGGCAGAAAACCTTGTACTCGTCGGGCATTTTTAGTTCATCCGGCGCTATAAATTTGAAAGTAGGATGAAAGTGCGACATAGCCATGATAAGCGAATGCACGGTGCGTCCGTATTTCAAATCGCCTACCAGGCAAATGGTCTGGTTTTCCAACGTTCCCTGCGTTTTCATAATCGAATACAGGTCGAGTAAAGTTTGCGAAGGATGCTGATTGGCTCCATCGCCGGCATTTACAATGGGTACGGGCGATACTTCTGCCGCATAGCGTGCAGCTCCTTCGAGCGGGTGGCGCATTACAATGGCATCGGCATAACAGCTTACCATGTGAATGGTATCGTTTAATGTTTCGCCCTTAGACGAACTGCTGGTGGCTGCATCCGAAAAACCGATAACCGAACCACCCTGACGAATAACTGCCGTTTCGAAACTCAGGCGCGTGCGGGTTGAAGGTTCGAAAAACAAGGTCGCAATTACCTTTCCTTCCAGTGTTTTTCGGTTGGGATTGGCTTCGAAACTGGCAGCCGACTCGAGAATAGCCAGAATTTCTTCTTTGCTATAATCGGAAATAGATACTAAACTGTTGTTGCTCATAAATAGGACTTGAAGCTCCCAACGGAGCTTTAATTAGGTTATAAATAGTATTCTAAATGTTCAACTATGGTTATTTAAACGCTCTCATTCTCCTTTTGGAGCCGCAGGAGCGATTTATTTCAGAAAACAAAAAAACCAACACAAATCCGCGACAGATTTACATTGGTTTTTTAGAATTTCTTAGGGGCAACCTTTCTATGCAACAATTTTGCTGTGAGTTGCTTTGTTCGAAAAAATATTTAAAGTTTCTCGTTTTCATTTTCGCTTACAAAGATAGTCGTTTTATTTCGAATAAAACAACAGTAATGCGCGATTATTTTGAATCATCGAATCATACTTTTATTCCGTTTGAATTACAGACATCTTTAGTCGTTTACTGCCATTATTCTTCAATAACTAATCCCAATATCTTTTTCAGCTTGGAGCTTAGGAGCTCGGCGTCCTGTTTCCGAATGGAGAGCTGCATCATGCACTGGTTGACATAGGTTTGCGCTGTAATTTGAGCATTGACATCTTTAATTACCCGCATTACATCGTTCATTAGCACGTAATCAAAGCTGATGGAAATACGGATGTCTACCGTTTTTTCGATGATCTCGGTCTGGTCAAGTGCATCGGCTGTAGCTTCTCTGTATGCCACCACTAATCCGCCGGTACCGAGTAATATGCCTCCGAAATAGCGTATTACAATTACCAAAACGTTGGTTAGCTCCCGCGAATTTATTTGCCCTAAAATAGGTCGTCCGGCTGTGCCCGAGGGCTCTCCGTCGTCGTTTGCCCGAAAATCAGTACGCTCAGCCCCAATCATGTAGGCATAGCACACATGGCGTGCATCATAATATTTTTTGCGATACTCTTTTACAATCTCTTTAGCCTGATCTGCGGTAGATACTGGCATGGCAAATGAAAGAAATTTGCTGCCTTTTTCTTTGTACAGGCCTTCGGCTTCAGAGATGATGGTTTTATATGTGTCGGACATTGGAAATACGTGATTGCCTAATCGTTGAACTGCTTGATTAAGCTGAAGATGCAAAAGTACAATTTTAATTGATGAATTAAAAACGATTAAATTTGAAAAAAACGTTTTAGAAAAATAAAAATAGCGTATATTTGCACCCGATTACAGACAACCGCTTATTCAAGGTGGTTCTCTATTATAAGCCTCTTTAGCTCAGTTGGTAGAGCAATTCATTCGTAATGAATAGGTCGCGGGTTCGAGTCCCATGAGAGGCTCACAATAATTCATAATTAATAATTCATAGTTTATAATTGTTTATTATGTTGATGTTTCAGAACGGTTTGTTGGCCACTTTTATCCCTGAGCTTTTTATGGTGATAGGGTTCGTTCTGTGCCTGTTTACTCCCGGTTTCCGTGCCGAACATTCCGGTAACTCCCAAGCTCCGATAGCAGCGCAGGTTTATACTTACGAACATCAAAATTCAACTACTTACCAACATTCAACTTATAGTTTTCAAATTAGCGCTGAACCTGTTTCGGCTGCAGAATATTCCTTTCCTCATTTCATTGAGAAAACAATTATTATCAGTGGCCAATCCGGTTTTTCTACATCGGATGGTCTGAGTTTTGTTGACTTCTCGCGTCCTCCTCCTGCTTTTCTTTCATAAATAATTCTATTGAATTAAGTTTTTATGTTCAAATGGCGTTTTGCTGTCTGAATACTATTTGCGTCTTTTCTATTTGATGCAAGTTTAATCCTGTAAATTATAAAAATTGAAAGAAAAATGAATAAACTTTTTATTCTAACCGCTTTTGCTTCACTGGCTCTTGTCTCTGTGGCAGAAGATAAGGTTGATACAACGCATGTTGTGAAACTCGATGAAGTTGTAGTCAGCTCATTGAAGGAAACTTCGCCTCGTCAGACTCCAGTTTCGTCGACAGTACTGACAACTTCTAAAATAAATGCAGCACAAATCACGAGTGTAAGGGATTTGAGCGGCATTGTTCCCAATTTCTTTATTCCCGATTATGGTTCTGCCATGTCAACTACTTCGTATATTCGTGGTATCGGTTCGCGCAATAGCGGCCAATCGATCGGTTTGTATGTCGATAATGTCCCGTATTTTGAAAAAACGACTTTCGACTTTGACTTTTATGACATTCGTCAGATAGAGGTGTTGCGTGGTGCACAGGGCACACTTTACGGGCGCAATGCCGAAAGCGGAATTATCAATATTTACACCCTGTCTCCGCTCAGTTATCAGGGTACTAAAGTGGAGGTGGGTGCCGGCAATTACGGCCTGGTCAATGCTAAGCTTGCTCATTATGCTAAGCTCTCCAATAAGTTCGGATATGCTGTTAGCGGTTATTATAATCATGACGATGGTTTCTTTACCAATCAGTATACGCATAAATCGGCAGACAAAGAGACTTCCGCCGGTGGACGTTTAAAGCTTGAATGGAACATTTCGCCTGCATGGACGGCACAATATGCCCTAAACTTTGACCATATTGATCAGAATGCATTTCCTTACGGAGCTTACGACCTGACTACAAACAAAGTTGCGCAACCGAATTTCAACGATCCGGCTTCGTATAACCGTAATATGCTTACCAACAGTTTGTCGTTGCAATATAAAGCCAAAAGCTGGACGCTGACTTCCATTACTTCCCATCAGTATTTCAAAGATGATATGAAGATGGACTTAGATTATTCGGCAAGCGATAAAATGGCATTGGAACAAATTCAAAAGCAAAACGCATTTAATGAAGAACTGATCTTGAAATCGAATACTAAGGGTGATTATCAATGGAGCTTTGGTGCAACGGGTTTCTTGCAGAAGCTGGACATCAACAGTCCGCTTAATATGAAAAACTACCACCTGACGATTCCAGGTTTCTTTAATACCGATAATAAAGGTGCCGCACTTTTTCATCAATCGACTCTGAATAATATTCTAGTTAAAGGTTTGTCGGTAACTGCTGGTTTAAGACTGGATTATGAGGATGTAAATCTTGATTATAATACCTACGTAGATCAGGTAGCTACTGCTAAGTTCAACGGAAATGAATCGGTTTCGTTTACCGAATTATTGCCAAAACTCTCTTTGAAATACGAGTGGAACGATCGTCAGTTTGTATATGCTACTGCTTCGCGTGGTTACAAAGCGGGTGGATTTAATGTGCAGATGTTCTCAGACTTGCTGACTAATGCTTTGCCTCCGGTGAGCGTGCTGAATCCGGATATTCGGAAGACAACTTTGTATAAACCTGAGTTTAGCTGGAACTATGAAGCCGGTGCACAATGTCTGGCGTTTAATGATCGGTTGAAATCCACCCTTTCGGTTTTTTACAGCAAGCTGGATGATTTGCAATTAGCAAAAATATTCTCAAGTACCAGCGGACGTGTTATAACAAATGCAGGACAGGCTGAAAGTAAAGGATTTGAGTTGTCATTTGATGCAAACCTTGGAAGTGGCTTTAGTGCGACCCTGAGTTATGGTTATGCAAAAGCAACTTTTACTAACTACAAAGATACCCTGAAAACATACAGTTCAACCGGACAAGCTGTTTATACTCCGGTTGATTATAAGGGTAAATATGTGCCTTATGCCCCACAAAACACACTGAGTTTGAGTGGAACGTATGAGCATTCATTTAAACATGCTTTTATTGACCATGTCATGGCAACCGTTCAGTATACGGGTATTGGTAAAATATACTGGACCGAAAGCAACGATGTATCACAAGACTTTTATTCGTTGGTCAATGCCAAGATCGGCGTAACTAAAGGGGCTTTTGGTTTAGAATTGTGGACTAAAAACCTCTTTGACACACGCTATAATGTATTTTATTTTTATTCGGGAGGAAACTACGGACAGCAAGGCAAACCGGCTCAGGTTGGCGCTACCTTGAAGTTTGAGTTTTGATCTGATACATTGTCTATAATCTAAATAGACGTAGTAATATATAAAACCGGCTGAACTTCCTTGAAGAGGTTCAGCCGGTTTTTCTATTTTTAAGTTCAATCCGTTAGATAAAATGTTCTTGTTTCTGTTTCATTTCCGTTTACGATAATTGACAGACTATGCTCGCCTATGTAAAACTTGCGGGTAGTGATGAGTTTGAATGACTGTGCGCGGCTGATGGATACCTGTTCGAACGGTTGATAGGTTCTTTCGCTTATTTTGAAAAC
>DAIQOQ010000316.1:0-3008 GCA_036787795.1 Paludibacter sp.
CTGTAATAATACCTCAGCTTTTTACCCAGCTGTACATACCGGTAAATACCTATCACCAGGATAATAACACTTAGCGAAATGGTTACAAAGGCCATCCATTTAATGTTATCAAAACCTTGCAGCTGCAAAAATGCAATTCCACCCAACAACATATAAAGTGATGTTCGAAGGAAGGAAAAAAAAGTTCTCTCATTGGCCAGCTTAGTACGCTCCAACGCCAGATAATCCTGAAGATTGATCTCTTTTATGTCGGCAGAGCTTTCCGATTCTTTCATTGCTATAGATGTATTAGAAATTAGCGGTTAAATTGAGATCTGACTTAGTTATGCTTCTCCGCCACCAAAAGCCATAGGAACCGGCGGAACAAAACCATTATCAGTAACTTTTATCTTTCCGTTTTGTTGTTCAAACTTCGTAATATTTTCCTGAAGGGCAAACAGCAAACGTTTAGTATGTTCGGGCGTAAGAATGATGCGTGACTTTACATTTGCTTTAGGAGTTCCGGGCATGATACGAATAAAGTCGACTACAAACTCGGATGTAGAGTGCGAAATAATGGCGAGATTTGAATAAATTCCTTCAGCTATTTCTGCCGAAAGTTCAATGTTGAGTTGATTTTCCTGGTTTTCCATGTTGTTTTTTCTTGTTTGCTATGACAATACGCTGTTTGTCATTATTTATTTTGTAAATTATAATTGCCAAAGAGAATTGCAAAGATAAGATTTTTTGTTGAATGAAACGGATTTACTCTTATTCAACAATTTGTTTTTGCAGAAGAATCCGGACATTATTTTACAATCGTACGGATGGCAAAAAAAAGAAAATCCCGATTATCAAAAGACAATCAGGAATCAAAAAAAGAGACTGCCAACGCAATGCAATTTTGCAAGAAAAGCTATTTTCGCACAGAGAGTAAAGGGGAATTATCGGATACGACTGTATTAAAATTGATATCAGCTTCCATGGCATAATGATCGGAAAGGTTTGAGGGCTTTGCTCCGACCCTGGCATAAAAAGGTTGTACTTTGCGTTCGATATGCCCAATCCACTGATCGTTGCGGACCAGAATATAGTCAATCACCCGCTTTTTTCCCGATGCATTTTGCATTAAGGTATTGTTAATTTCGTCGTATGTAAATTTGAGGTCTCCGCTTATGGCACCATTATTTGCTTCGAGTGTGTGAAGCATTAATTGATAGTTGACATCATCGTCCATATCGATATTGAAATCGCCACAAATGAGCTGAGGTATTGTGGAATCGAAATACGGATTCAACAAATGTTCTTTAATCTCACGGCACTGCTTGTCGCGCACCGGTTGCGAATTATCGGCCTGCAGGTGTGTGGCAAGCAATTGAAACTTTGCGCCATCAAAATTGCCCTGAAAAAGCACAGCTCCTTTACGCGCTATGATATCAAATCCTTCACTGAGACTAAATTTAATTTTTGCCAACTGGACAAGGGGCATTTTACTGACAATCCACAGTCCGCTACTGGTGCGAAACGGCCAGAAACCACTGTTGGCCGGACCGTACTGATACGGATAATCTTTTGCCAATCGTTTAGCCAAAATGTGCCGGCACTTGATACTAAACGCTTCCTGAAAAACAATAATCTGATAATCGGAGTGAGATAGCTCACCGGCAATTGCCTTAGCTCGTCTTGCATTATGATTAAACAAGCTCAAATAAGGCAACATGTAAATATTCCAACTCAGAATTTTAAGTGACTTTGCGTCCATACTTGATTTTTGCGTTAATTGCGATGGTTGACTCGCAGCACAGGGAGTAACAAACATCATCAATAGAAAAAAGAGACACAGGCTTTTGTTCATAATAGTTTGCATTTATAATTTATGCAAACTAACAACAAGCATTTTACAACCCGATTAAAACCAAATGACTATACGATGAAAGAAAAAATCCCGACAATCGTAAGATTATCGGGACTCTTTCGTGCGGCTGAAGGGACTCGAACCCCCACGCCTCTCGGCACCAGATCCTAAGTCTGGCGCGGCTACCAATTACGCCACAACCGCAAGTGTGTAATGCGGGTGCAAAGATACATCCTTTTTTGGTTTTGACAAACTTTGACCCCACTTTTTGAAACTTAATTGTAAACGATCTACACAAACAACAAAGCTTCAAGAGTTTTGCACTCATTTTTTTCGAGGGAGCTGTTATTGTCTCATGGTTTTGGTTACCCGGAAGTCGGTACTCACCAGTGCTTCGTCAATTAAATCGGCACGAGACGCCCGAATCGGGTTGATGTCAATGCCACCACGACGTGTGTACATAGCCGCCACCATAAGCTCCGAAGGTTGAAAAGCATCCCAAAAACGTTTATAAATCATCTCCACCACTTCTTCATGAAAATGATTCTCTTTTCGGAACGAAACAAGATATTCCATCACCGATGCCAGATCAATATCGTGACGCGACGTGATACGGACGAACAAATCGCCCCAGTCGGGTTGATTGGTGACACGACAATTGGACCGCAGCAGATCGGAATGAAAAGCATATTGACGATCGGAATCTACAGAAATGCTTCGAAGCAATTCCGGCGACTCCACAAAGCGCGAAAACACAATGGATTCTTGCTTCTGAACCGGCACCAGCGTATTCAGATTAAGTTGTTGCAAGGAAGAAAAAGCCTGTTTCTCTTCACTTCGACTGTCGAACAGAACGACCGACACCTGCGTCTCCAGAAGCGTACTTAAATCGGATTGAATAATACCGGCAACCCGCTTTTCGGCTTCGGTAACCGTTGGCCCGAACCGATCCATATTGAAGGCATTGAGATATAATTTCAGCGATTTGGATTCGACCAAAAACCGACTATCGGCAGCATAAATCAGTTTCAATACGCGCGACACAGGCAAGCCGTTGTCGGTAAGAAACGAAAGCTCGTAACAATTCCACACATCGTAGCCCACAAAAGGCAGTTGTGCATCATCGAGTCCGTAATGCAATCGGTTTTCGGAACGCGGAATGCGAAACAGAATA
>DAIQOQ010000317.1:0-2999 GCA_036787795.1 Paludibacter sp.
ATCGATCCTCCCACACAAATGCTTTGTGTTGCGACAGGCTGAGTACTGATTGTAGGTAGTGCATTCACAACTATCGTTGCTGAATTAGAAGTAAGGCTGGTACACACACCCGAAGAAAATGAGATTACACAATAATAATTTGTTGTACCCACTGCAGACGCTGAAGGTATATAGCTTGCATTTGTGGCTCCCGATATTGCCACGCCCGGATTTGACCCTGTGGAACTATACCATTGATAAATGGGAGTATCAACCACCGGGGCAAAAGCTACCGTCAAAGCAGGTAAAGTTGCTCCAACACAAACCGAAGAAGATACCGGTTGAGTAGTAATTACCGGAGCCGGGTTTACATTAACAACGTAAGTAGCAACAGGCCCCGTACAACCATTCACCGATGGAGTAATGGAATAGGTCACCGTTCCGATTGTTGTAGCTGTTGTTGAGAGTGTCTGAGAAGGTATAACATCAGTGGTTCCGTTTGGAGTAAACCCTGAAACTCCCGAACTCGCAGTTGCCGTCCACGAAAAGGTAGTACCGGGTATATCCGCTGTCAGATTAACAGGAGTCGTTGAAAGTCCCGAACAAACCGATTGGCTCAACGGTGAAGTTGTTACATTAGGAACCTTATTTACGGTAAACTGTTTTGTGGCAGTTGTTGACACACCACATTCATTCGTTACACTTAATGAAACTGTATATTGCCCCGGAGTTGAATAGAAAATATTAGATGGGCTTGAGCTCGTTGAAGATGAAGGCAATCCACCTGGAAAACTCCAGTTGTAAGTCAACGGATTCGATGCATTTGAACAACTATTAACTGTGGCAGTCGGATTAACTGTAGCAGTTCCACAAAGATCAGGAATATTATTAATTATAGCAGTTGGTGGCTGTTTAACTGTCACTATCTGAGTCATTGAATAAGTTCCACATAAATTTGAAACAGACAATTTAATTACATAAATTCCCGGATTCGTGAAGTTAAAGGTAGGATTTGCAGAAGAAGAGCTTGAACCATTAGTAAAACTATATGCTCCCACCGTTCCGCAATTCCCCGGCGAATAAAACACATCCCAACTATAGTTAATAGAAGAACAAAGAGTTGTTGTATTAGTTTGATTCGTAGCTTGAACTACCAGAGGAGCACAACCTAAATTATTATCTAACGTAAAAGAGGGTACCGGCGGAGACTCCACGCAAACTTGTAGCGTATTGACAACAGTTGCACAGCCATTTTGAGAAGTAAGCGTTACCGTATAAGTTCCCGGCGTAGTATATGCATGCGTTTTACTCTGGGGAGATGTTAACTGAGATGAAGTTACAGAAGTACCATCGCCGAAATCCCATACATATTTTGCTACATTTAAACAACCTTGTCCTCCACCAGATATAGCAGAATTTGTAAATGTCAAAGTAGTATTTACACAAGTAGAAATATCTATCAATCCAGACTTGGCTAATTGTTTATTATTGACAGAATCTTGAGTTTCCGAAACAACAGAATTGATAGAATTCAGGTTATCAAGTTTATAAAACTCCGCACCTAACAAATCACAATTATCTGCAAATAAAACATTTGAAAAAGAAATAAATAAAATTAGTTGTATAATTCTGAAAAGATTTCTCATTTGCTATACTTGAAATAAAAATGTATTTACAATTTTATTATTGCTTAATCAAAAAATAATATTGCCTTTATTTAAAAATAAGAATTTCACAAACCCTTAAAATCGACTGTAAAAATACAGCATTTTTCTTTAATATTTAGAGAATAAAGAAATAATTTTGATATATTAACTAACTTTCAATGTAATATTTTATTCTACTTAAAACAATAATTTATTACAAACAAACAACTGGTTAAATATATGAATTAGATACAATATTTTAGGAAACATAACCCCAAAAGACATAAGCTCTTTAAGTATATCTTCAGCAACACAGAAAAACGATAAATAAGACTAATGGTTAAAGCAACACAACAATTTACACTCACTGTATGTTATCACCAAATTGAAAATGCGATTCTCGACAATATAAATTAGTTTCGTACCTTTGTTTACTCAAATAAAACAATTTTACATATGACATATCTAAGAAAACCAGAATGGTTAAAAATAAAATTACATAGTGAAGCTGAGTTCACCCACGTTAGTCAGGTCATCAAGCAACACAACCTACATACCATTTGCTCAAGCGGCAAATGTCCGAACATGAGCGAGTGCTGGAATAAAGGCACAGCAACATTGATGATTCTTGGTGAAATTTGCACCAGAGCCTGTAAATTTTGCAACACGCTTACAGGACGCCCTCTCCCACTCGACACCGACGAACCAGACAATGTAGCCAAATCCATTAAGCTCATGAAACTACATCATGCAGTCGTCACCTCTGTCGACCGGGATGATCTTCCTGACGGAGGAGCCGCTCAGTGGGCAAAAACAATCAGAGCTATAAGAAATGTAAATCCAGATACTACTTTGGAAGTACTGATTCCTGATTTTGATGGAAAAACTGAATTAATCGATCTTATTATTAATGAAAAACCTGAAATTATTTCGCACAACCTCGAAACCGTTCGCCGATTAACCCCCTCTATCAGAACGAAAGCTAAATACAACATCAGCTTAAGAGTATTAGCACACATTGCATCGCGAAATGTTGTTACCAAAACGGGAATTATGCTGGGACTCGGAGAAACTCAAGAAGAAGTGCTAACCTTAATGGATGAAGCCCTGGCAACAGGCTGCTCCATACTCACAATCGGACAATACATGCAACCTTCGCGTAAAAATGTAGAGGTAAAGGAATACATTACACCAGAAAAATTTGAAGAATACAAACAAATTGGGCTTCAAAAAGGATTTCGTCAGGTAGAAAGCGGTCCACTGGTTCGCTCATCTTATTGTGCCGAGAAGCATATTCAAAAATAAAACAGCCAAATAAACAGTTACAAGTAAATAGTTACAGGTTACAAGACTGTTTATCTGCATTTTGTTTTC
>DAIQOQ010000110.1:0-9223 GCA_036787795.1 Paludibacter sp.
TCTGGATTCATAGCGGCTAGCAATTAATTAGACTTTAAGTATAGGCGATTTTTTTTTATAAAAACACGATTATCTGATATTTTACCTAATCAAAAAAAAGAACCACAATCCCGAAGATCGGGATGTTCCAAAGCACAAAAGTTTTTTTAGAACGCAAATAACACAAAATGCGCAAATTAACGCAATCTTACTGAATTGAAATTCATCAAATAATACTCAACTGTACAAATCTTATTTGCGCAAATTTGCGGTGTTTGCGTTATTTGCGTGCTTTCGATACTGAGAGCTCCGGAGTAGGTTTCTACCACCAACCAAAACATATCAGACTATAAAGGTCACAAACGATGTTATTTTACTGCGCTAAATTAAGGGAATTATCCGAATTATCAAAAATTTCAGACAAAATAAATTGAGACAAAGCGTTTTTCAAGATACTATGATTGTGTACATTGCAAAAGAACATCGCATTATTTTTAGGACAAGTTTCTCAGACTGATAAAAGAATATCTCATCTGCAGCTTTTGAGGGACAGAGTCCCGGAATATTTGTAGCATTGAGCGTTGTTTTATCGTCATTAGGTGCAGCTGGGACATTCCGACTTGACGGAAGCACCGTAATATTCAATTATATAGGCAGGTAATGAGTTGGAGCTTATCCAGAACTCAGGTGTTTGATTTTTTTATACAACAACTCCCCTTGCACTAAGTCGGTGCAAGGGGAGTTGTTGTATTCGGAGAGTAACCATCGGCGAAAATCCGTATGTTCTCCGTATTCTGTGTACTTATCCGACAGCGTGCTTTATTCAGAGTGTGACTCCGAGTCGTGCCCCGAATAGTTTGTGTAAACGGATTTGGAAATCCGTTCTCCCCGCTTATTGCTGTGCATATCCGACAGCTCACTTATAGCGGCATACGGTTAGGAAATTCGTTCTCCCCGCTTTATTCGGAGTGCAACTGTAAGTCGCGCCCCGAATAGTTTGTGTAAACGGATTTGGAAATCCGTTCTCCCGGCTTCTTGCTGTGCATATCCGACAGCCCACTTATAGCGGCGCTCGGTTAGGAAATTCGTTCCCCCCGGTTTATTCGGAGTGCGACTGTAAGTCGCGCTCCGAATAGTTTGTATAAACGGATTTGGAAATCCGTTCTCCCGGCTTATTGCTGTGCATATCCGACAGCCCACTTATAGCGGCGCTCGGTTAGGAAATTCGTTCTCCCCGCTTTATTCGGAGTGCGACTTTAAGTCGCGCCCGAATAGTTTATGTAAACGGATTAGGAAATCCATTCTCCCGGCTTCTTGCTGCGCATATCAGACAGCCCACTTATAGTGGCGTTCGGTCATGAAACCCGTTCTCCCCGTTTTATTCGGAGTGCGACTTTAAGTCGCGCCCCGAATTTGCGCATTTACTTGCTTGTGATCACAATTTGTTGAGCAGGTAATCCGTCCTCAGCCTTTCTGTTGCCGCATTTCGATAAATAGTTCTCAATTATCTTTTATACAACGCACGGAATATCCGCTGCAATAATTGGAATTAGAAACATGAGACACACCGTTGCCATTAGTTATATATGCTTTTCCATACAGGAACCGGGTCCAACCATCTGAGGTCCACCAGTAAGTCTCTAGACCAAGACGTAAAAACGTTCCTGTGCTAGAATACATAGCCGCAGGAAGAGCACAGAACCCAGAACTATTATTTAATGCCGGATTACAACCTACATTACCTATCCCTGTGACAGAGTCCCAATCGGTAGTAGAAGCCAAAGATTTAGCACAAATGCTTTCCGGAAAATTACCGGTGAGTTTAGTCCATTCGGCATCAGTGGCTACATGCCATCCTACAGGTGCAATGTTCCGACTGCTTGAAGCAGCATACCTGTTATAAAGCTTCCCATATTTTAAGCTATTAGCCGGATCATTACCGCTATTGCAGCATCCTCCGGCAGAATTGCTCATCCAATTAGAAATGTCAGTGCCATCCCGATATTTAGTTACTCTAAGATTTTCGGCCATCCAGATTTGCGTTCCAATAGTGACTACTTTATAAACATTACCTTCGATGTCGGTCACTGTACCACCTGATATCAACGAAAACAGAATGGGAGTATTTAAATAAGTTTTCAGCTGCGCATTGGTTAGAATAATGAATTGTGGGATATAGGATGTTTTTCTGACTGATATTCCATAGTAGGGGTAACCGTCTTTGATGCTAATAATATTGGTTTTATTGGTAATAGAAACACTGTCCAAAGGTATATCACCCAATGTTCCGAGTTTTGTATCTATTCCTACTATTGCTACGTCAGCGCTTGTAGGAGTCCAACCAGTAGCAATAGAATCGTAAACTTGTGCCGAAATACGGAACGGTATCATGACATCAAAATCAAACGAGGCATATCCAAAGTCACTTACCGCTGCTCCGGTAGCAGCCAAAACATCGGGAATAATTTTAGCCTCCAGGTCCTTACTTACCGTAAAACCAATGGGTAGCGGATCTGTAACCCGAGATGCAAGCGGAGCACCTTCAAGCGGAGTTGAATAAATAACCGAGTTATTAGCATCCAACACCAAAAAGCTTGTCAGCTTATAATCTGCCACATCCAGCGTCAGCGATTCACTGATAAAACTGCCATTGAAATTGAATAATTCCAGTTTTTTTGTATCATACACTTTCACTCCCGCCGAATTCTCGATGGTGACTACCACAAAGCGAGCATCCGCTTTCGCTGCTATTACTTTTTGACGAGTAGAAGATAGAACTTTCAACTCTTTTTGTTCAAAAGAAAAACTGACTTTTTGCTTTACAGCCAAATTGATATTTTCATTATTCTTACATGCAGGAAGAAAGAACAGAAAAACAAGAACTGCCAGATTGAGTATTGTTATTTTGATTTTCATTTTATGTCTTTTCTATAATTGTTGAACCAAACTATGTATGTCATTAATCTTTTACACAACGAATATACCCCCCGTAAGACAGTGCAACTCCGGCGCCAGTACCAAGTATATCAGTAATAATAAAAAAATTTCCAGGTGTAGTACACCCAAAGTAGGTAGCCATTCCGATATAACTAAAATTAACAGGATTTATATATCCACCCGGAAGAGCCGTAAATCCGGTTATGTTACTGTTGACAGAAGTTTTACTCCAATGGGCAGTTCCTGCTTCTTTCAAATAATCGGCTTTTCCACCGCCGACTCCTCCGCAATAATCAAAAAGAGCTTGCCATTCTGCATTGGTAGCAACATGCCAACCCACAGGAGCAACATTTCGGCTGTCAGTTATGGCATATCCATTGTATAGTTTACCATATACAGCGCCAAGTGCCGGATTATTTTGATAATAACACCATCCACCACTGGTAGTGGTTGACCAAGCCCAACTGGTAGTTATATTCGGAATGGGGGTTCCATCCCTATATTTCGATACAGTCAGGTTTTCGGCCATCCAGGTTTGATTGCCTATTACTACTGTTTTATAAACATTACCATCAATATCGGTCACTGTATCGAGAGCTTTCAGCTGTACGGCCAATGGAGTGCTTGTATAGGTTTTCAAGTCTACATTTGTTAGTGTAACCGATTGGGGTACATAGCCCGGCTTAGTAACAGTAACTTCATAACTGCTGTAGCCATCTTTAATAAAAACCGTGTTAGCCTGAGCAGAAAGAGAATCGCGGCATAACACAACATTCCCTTGATTTCCGATAATAGTAGCAATAGCAGTAGTAGGCATCCAGTTAGCGGATTTCAGATCATAAACAAATGTTGAAAGGCGAAAAGAGCTTATTATATTAAGATCAAAAGTTGCAGTTCCAAAATCTGTCGCAGGCAAATTGGTTGTAGATAATACTTCGGGTACAACCTTATTGTCTGAATCTTTGGCTATCGTAAAATTCATTGGAAGTGGATCGGCAACCAAAGAAGCCAGGGTTGAACCTTCAAGAGGAGTAGAGAATATGACAGCATTATTGGCATCCAGTACCAAAAACTTTGTCAGTTTATAAGATGCCACATTGAGTGTTAAAGATTCGCTAATATAGCTCCCATTAAAATTAAATAGTTCCAGTTTTTTAGAATCATACACGACAGTGTCGTTTGCATCCTGAATAGTAACCACCACATAACGGGCATCCTTCTTTTCAGACGTTGCCACTTTAAGACTATTGGACAATTGCACATTTAAGTCTTTTTGTCCAAATGAGAAAGTCACATTTCGCTTCTCAGGTAGGCTGACACCCTGATCATTTTTACACGACTGAATGAAAAGCGAACAAAAAAGAAGCGATACGAAAAAAAATGTCTTCATAAGCTGATTGTTTTAAAATAAACAATAAAGCCGGATCTGTAATCAAGTTCTATTGTTCCTTAGTTTGACTTTTGTTGAGTATATAATTCTGGAATTAAGTATTCTTATTTTTTGAGTAGTTTTACACTCTGCCCATTCGCTTTAACCACATACACTCCCGGCCTTAATGAACTGATGGAAATATATGTCTTTCCTACAACTTGCTGAGTCAGCAACAAGTTACCACTTTGATCGTAAACAGAAAGTACAGCGGGTTGATCGCCTGCATTTATCGTAAAACCATCGGTTGCTGGATTCGGATAAATGCTAAAACCATTCTCCACAACATTCTCCTGAGCTGTATGCAATGCAGTGGCAAAAATCTGATCCGAACCGGCAACCGTTCCGGCTGCATTCACTCCCACTACCCTATAGTGATAGCTTGTATTGGGACTTAAGCCCGTAATCATTTTACTTACCGACACACCCTCTGATCCCGCAAACGGACTTTGATCTGCAAGAACCGTTGTTCCATAGTTTGGAGTCAATCCATACTCAAAGCGGACCGCAGTACTTGCTCCATTTGCATTTATCGTTCCGTTGAGTGTCCCTCCCGAAGTGGTGATAGCATTGGCCGCAATGGTTGTTGCCAAAGGAGCTCCAAAAGGCGTAACTGCTTTGGACGGAGCAGATGTTACACTTGTGCCGGCACTGTTCGTTGCTGTTACTGTAAAGCTATAACTTGTCCCGTTTGTAAGACCTGTCATTGTTATCGGGCTTGTATTCCCTGCAGCTGTCAGGTTTCCAGGACTTGATGTAACGGTATATCCTGTTATGGCGCTACCTCCATCGAATGTAGGAACCGTAAAGCTAACCGCTGCCTGAGCATTACCCGGAATGGCAGTTACCGCAGCAGGAACAGCAGGCAAAGCTACTGTTGTACTAAATGATAGCTCATCGCCATAAACTGTGCCCGAAGCATTGGTTGCATAAGCCCGGATATAATACTTTGTTCCGGGAGTTAAACCGGTAATTGAATTCGTAAAACTGAGAACCGAACTTACAGCACCCTCTTCACTTTTAGTACTCAAATCAATTGTAGGGTGAGGAGTTGTACTCCATACCAATCCATGCTTAACCGCAAGTGGATACCCGACACTCACAACCGTTCCGTGACCGGTTGCCGCAAAAGTACTGATCCCATCAACTGCCTGAGTACTTATTACTGTAGAAGCTAAACCAGTACCCTGAATGTTGAAACTATACAAAGTGGCATTGCCCGCATTACTACCTATAGAGACCGTGGCTGTTCGCAGTCCGCCTCCACCAGGAAGAAAAGAAATTTCAAAGTTTGTTGCACCATCAGCAGCAATGGAGACTGCAGGATTAACCGTAACACTGAAATCACCGGCATTAACTCCCGTAATCTGCACATAAGGAGCGGTACCCGTAAGAGCCAATGGCAATGTACCGTTATTCTTTATTGTAAAGCTTTTATGCAAGGACGTGGCATTTAGATCCAACGCTCCAAAGTCGGTATTGTCATTCGTAGTTGGTGTAATGTCATTATTCTGGATTTCTACCGAATTTGCAACAAGATAGATTCTTGGCTCACGATAGGTTATTACAGGAGTGCCACTGTTTCCGCTTCCGCGGTCTATAGGCCAAAAAGCCACACTCACAGGTGAAGGATCTTCAGCATGATCATTCGAAAAGAAAGCTACATGTGTATCATCGGTGTCTGCATCGATATTCCACGATCGGTTTCCTAAGAAACTCTTATTATACACATAATAGCCTGTCACGGTATTTTTCCAATACGCAAACTCGTTGGAGATACCCTGAAAGCTATAAATACCATTGGCTGCTGCAGGAGCAGTAACACCCGAAACCACGATATCGCGTGGAATAACTCCTGTACCCTGAACAGAGAACGTATAGGGATTTTGCGTAGCATCGTTGCTGGCAATAGCAATGGTAGCCGTTCGTGTTCCTTCTGCCGTGGGAGTAAAGGTTACAACAAAGCTTCCCGTCGCTCCTGATGCAATATCTCCTGAAGGAGAAGTGCTTATCTGAAAGTCAGATGCATTGGCACCTGTGATAGAGATGGCTGAAGCAGGAAAAGTCAATGTTCCATCACCTGAATTCTGAATCGTAAAGGCGCGTGTAGCAGTTCCTGTAGTTACTTCTGCCGATCCAAAGTTGGTGTAATCCGAAAAAGAAGGTGAGTCATCGTTGTTGGCAATAGTGACTGCATTACCCTGAATACTGATGTTGGGAACCGGAATAATTACTCGTCCGGCTTGTGTAATGGTTACCGTCTGAGTTGACTGGTCACTGCTTGTGACGGTAATGATTGCCGTCCGATCGCTGGTGCTTGGGTTAGCAGCGGCAGTAAGGTTTATTGTTGTGTTAGCCGAACCCGAAGCAGTACTCAGACTAAGCCAGGCCGGATTACCACTTACCGTCCAACGAGTGTTGGAACTTACTCCGAAGCTTCCGGTACTGCTTGCATCTGCGGCCAGAGCCACACTTGTACCCGAGAGGGTTACATAGCGGTCATCGAATTTGGTTATACCGGAACCAAATCCCATATAGTCAAACCATTTAACACCAACCGAGTCTACATAAATAGAATTAATTGCATTAGATGCTAAATCATTGATCATGTTATAAATGGTCCAGTTTGTATCATCAAACTTTGCTATACCTCCACCGTAAGTTGCGAACCATTTGTTTCCTTGTAAATCTATCGCAACAGAATTAACACAATTTGAAGGTAGATTTTTGACTGGAATATATCTACTCCAAAAAACATTATCATATTTCAGTACTCCACCCGATGTAGCAACCCACTTGTTGTCTTGCGCATCTACAACAATTTTATAAATATTTCCACCATTAAAGGAAGTCCAGGTAGTACCACTAAATCTGCTTATACCTCCATCTGTGCCAAACCACATATTACCCTGTAAGTCTTCTACTATAGTTCTTACTGTATTGTTTATAAGACCATTTTTAGTGGTGTAGTTAGTCCACGAGGCTCCATCAAATTTTGAGATACCATTGCTTGTTCCAAACCATTTATTCCCATGCTTGTCAATAAAAATAGACCAGATTATATTATTCACCAATCCGTTGGTTGTGGTGTATGTAGTCCAACGGATACCATCAAACATAGTGGCACACATGACGGTACCCACCCATATATTTCCGTTTGGTTCTATGGCAAGGGAAGTCACATCATTACCAAGCATACCGCTATTTCCACCGTGGTACATAGTCCATCTAGTCCCATCGAACTTGGCTAAACCACTTGAAGTCCCAATCCATTTAATATTGTTTCTCTCAACAATAATAATAGCCCCTGTGTTATCGCTTATAAGCCCATTAGCTGTGTATTTTGTCCATACAGTACCATCGAATTTTGATAATCCTCCATAAGTTCCAAACCATTTGCAATTATTAGAATCAATGGTGATAGCATGAACGCTATTGTTTATCAGACCATCGGCTGTCGTATAGTTTGTCCATGCACCTGTAGTCATATTAAATTTTGATACTCCTCCATCTGTTCCAAACCATGGGTTATTTCCGGTGTCTATAGCAACAGCCCTAACTGTATTATTAACTAATCCATTGTTGCTGGTGTAAGTTGTCCATGTAGTTCCATCAAATTTTGATACACCGCTGTTCGTAGCAATCCACTTATTTCCATTATTATCTATGCTAATCGCATTTATTCGGTTATCGACAAGTCCATTAGTCGTAGTGTATGTAATCCAGGTAGTTCCATCAAATTTTGAGATGCCACTGTTGGTGCCAAACCACTTACTTCCATCTTTATCTATCGCAATCGCATTTACATGATTATCCACCAACCCATCAGCTATAGTATACGAAGTCCAGATTGTGTTGTCAAATTTTGAGATGCCGTTGCTTGTTCCAAACCACTTATTCCCATTTGCATCAGTGGCTGCTGCGTTTACATGATTGTCAATCAATCCATCAGCGACTGTATAAATTGCAGATGCACCTCCTCCAACACTGTATTTTGCTATTCCGCCACTAGTTGCAAGCCATTTGTATTTTGAATCTTCTGTGATCGCATTTATGCAATTGTCCGGCAACATTTGAGAATTAAGATTTCCATATTTAGTCGTTATAGCAAAGTCATTATCTAAAGTAGTTGATAATCCTCTATTAGTACAAATCCACCACCTGATATGATTATTTACGTTGCTAATGGAAATCGCATTCACTTCATTGTCACATAGCCCTCCATTGGTGGAAGCGGTTGTGTAGTTGGTGATTTTCTGGGCAGTGAGGGTGGTTCCCAGAAACAGAAAGATAATCCATACGTAAAATGTCTTCATAAGCTGATTGTTTAATGAGCAATAAAGCAGGATCTGCTATCAAGCTCTATTGTTCCTTAGTTTGACTTTTGTTGAGTAGTTGATTATGGAATAAGTACGACGTAATAGAATTTAAGTATACATGTATAAACTACATGTTGTGATTTAAAATGCTACATTTCTGCACGTTACACACAGCCAAATAGAATAATTTACAAATATAGTATATTTTTATTCTTTCAGGTTTAAAATATGAAAAAACATATAAGATTGGTTTATAAATAACAAACAGGCTGTCTCTTTTTGAGACAGCCTGTTTGTAGAATAGCTGATTTCGGAATTGGCAAGTTGTAGCTACAGCAGCTAAAGTTTGCTTTATGTTACTGTAAGAATGTGCACATGTTTATACCACAATGCCTCATCCCATAGTTAGCACAATAAGATATATTGCTAAAATAATTGCAGCAATTTATTTACTCTTTATCACAATTTGTTGAGCAGGCAATCCGTCTACCACGGCTTTCAGCGTAATGTTGCCGGCTTTGCCGTTGGTTTGAACAATGGCCAAGCATTTGCCGTAAAA
>DAIQOQ010000318.1:0-2955 GCA_036787795.1 Paludibacter sp.
CGTTCTGAGTGGAAACGTGAGAATGGACAGCTTGCATTAGACATTTCTATTCCTGCAAACACGACAGCTAAAGTGTATATCCCCACTGAAAAAGGATCTGTCATATTAGAAAGTGGAAAGACTTTTTCTAAAGCTAGTGGAGTAACGCTAATTAGTACCGATAACAAAACTACTGTAGTAGAAATTAAGTCAGGAAGTTATTCTTTTAGGGTTAAATAAATAGTATTAGATTAATTGAATAGATAGTAACTTAAGAATTAAATAAACGATAACATCGTTCGTTACGTATCCTTATTGATTTCTTCACCTCCATTAAATGCATTACCTGTCTTTTGTAAAATCTAATTTGTAAAATTTAATATATATAAGATGAAAGCAAAACAATTCCTGATGATTGCTGCGTTATTTCTTGTAACTGCAATTCAGGCAAAACCTCAGTTTGGAAGAGATATATTATTCAACGATAACTGGCGTTTTAAACTTTCGGATGTGAAAGACGCTGCGCTCACAAGTTTGGATGATTCCAGATGGCGACAACTTAACCTGCCTCACGATTGGAGTGTTGAGAGCGTGTATAGTCCGGATAAAGCCAGTGCGACCGGTTATCTTCCCGGTGGTGTTGGTTGGTATCGTAAAACATTCAGCGTGCCTGTTTCCGAAAAAGGGAATAAAGTGTATATATATTTCGAAGGAGTATATAATCACAGCGAAGTATTTATCAACGGAAACAGTGTTGGTAAACGTCCAAACGGATATGTTTCATTTATGTACGACCTGACTCCTTATATTAAGTTCGGTCAGGAAAATTTAGTTTCGGTACGGGTAGATCACTCACAGGATGCTGATTCCCGCTGGTACACGGGTTCGGGAATTTATCGGAATACCTACCTGGTATATGCATCTCCTGTGCATCTCGACTTATGGGGAGTGTATTTAAAAGCCACAAGCGTTACAAATAAGAAAGCTGATGTGGCGGTAGAAACAACCATTAATAATGAGACCGACAAAGCTGCCAATGTGCTTGTATCTTACCAAATAACCGACCCCGTGTCGGGGAAAGTAGTTGCTAAGTCATCTAAAACACTGAAAACAGAAGCAAATAAAAAAACTGTTTCGGAACAAACCTTTAGCATTGCTTCACCTAAGCGTTGGTCGTTAGAACAGCCGAATTTATATACACTCAAAACCGTTGTAACTCAAAACGGAAAAGTTATTGATCAGAATGAACAACCAATAGGTATTCGCTCACTGACTTTTGACCCGAACAAAGGTTTTGCACTGAATGGTGTCTGGACAAAGCTAAAAGGTGTTTGTATTCATCATGATGCCGGTTGTTTAGGATCAGCCGTACCACGCGAAGTGTGGAAACGAAGATTAACTACGCTCAAAGAAATGGGGTGTAATGCCATACGGTTGAGTCATAATCCGCAGGCTCCGGATGTGTACGAGTTGTGTGATGAAATTGGTCTGTTGGTTATGGATGAAGCTTTTGATGAATGGGAGTTTTCCAAAAAGAAATGGATCACAGGTTGGAATACGGGTAGTCCCGGATTCCAGGGTGCTGCTTCCTATTTTTCCGAATGGAGCGATAAAGATTTGGGCGATATGATTCTCCGCGATCGCAATCATGCGTCCATCATCATGTGGAGTATTGGTAATGAAGTGGATTATCCGAATGATCCATATTCTCATCCCATTCTCGATCATGCTAATATAAACCAACCCGTTCAGGGTGGTTATTTACCAAATAACCCGAAAGCCGAAAGACTGGGAGCTATAGCCAAACGACTGGCTGCCATCGTTCGCAGATTAGATACGTCGCGTCCGGTCACAGCTGCACTGGCGGGTGTTGTCATGTCGAACGAAACAGAATATCCTTCGACTCTTGACATAACAGGTTATAACTATACCGAAGACCGCTATGCGCAAGATCATGCAAAATACCCTAAACGGGTTATTTTTGGGAGTGAAAATGGTCATAGTATGGAGTCGTGGAAAGCGGTTCGGGATAATGAGTACATCTTTGGACAGTTTCTTTGGACGGGAATAGATTATCTGGGTGAATCGGGCTCGTGGCCGTCGCGTGGATTTTATTCTGGATTTCTGGACTTTGGTGGATTTATAAAACCTCGCGGACATTTCCGTCAGGCATTGTGGAGCTCTAAGCCTGTTGCCTATATTGGTACTTATCCACAGCCAGAAAACAAACACTTTTTATCAACCGATGCTTGGCCTGTCTGGAATTATGAAGAAGGCAAGATGATACGTGTAGTATGTTATACCAATGCAGCAAAAGCCTGTTTAACGCTAAATGGAAAACAGGTGGGTGATATTAAATATCAGGATGACAATACAGGTGTTATTTATTGGGATGTACCGTTTAGTGGAGGAAAACTGGAAGTGACTGGGTTGGATGCAAAAGATAACAGGACTTGCAGCTATTCTTTGCAAACATCCGGTAGACCATACGCCATAACAGCTCAGTCCGATCTGTCTGAAATAAGGAAAGATCGTGGGCTTGCTCAGGTAACGGTTCAGATAGTGGATGAAAAAGGTATTCCGGTTATGATTTCTGAAGATGAAGTGACCTGCACGATTGAAGGCCCGGCAAAATTACTGGGCCTCGAAGCAAGTAATAATGCCGACATGGGGAATTACAACGATAATGTACAACGTGTTTACCATGGCAGGCTAATAGCCTATGTTCAGGCTACAGGAGGCGATGGCAACGTAAGACTGAAGTTTGCAGCTCCATGGTTGAAAGAGGCAAATGTAACCATTAAAGTAGTAAACAAATAATTATTAAGTAATCAATAATATTTAATGATCTGTTTTATGAAAGCAAAATTCAGATAAACACTCTTGTAACTTGTAACTATTTATTTGTAACTCTTTACCATCTTTTCTCCGGGTACAAATACCTAAGTTTGTACTCAGAGTTTTTATAGTTCTTAG
>DAIQOQ010000319.1:0-2939 GCA_036787795.1 Paludibacter sp.
CCGTGGCTGTTGAACCTGGGTTACTGAAAGCGTGGGTGGCGTTCGGGAAAACGATAAATTTGTAATCGGCTCCGATCGAATCCAGTTGATGTTTAAAAGTATGAACCTCTTCTTCTGAAATAAATTTATCGTTTCCTCCGTGGCAAACCAGTATTTTCGCTTTTAATAAGTCTTTGTTAGCCGGTACACCTTTCAGTCCACCGTGGAAACTTACTACAGCCTTGAGGTCACTTCCAAGTTTAGCAGAATTCAATACCATCGAACCTCCAAAGCAGTAACCAATGGCAAAAATTGTGGTAGGGTCGGTTTGTTCGTATTGTTTTATTTTGGCAATTGCTGCGTCCAGTTGCGTTTTTGCCAGCTGTGGGTCTGCGTAGAATGGAGCAGTGAATGCTTGTGCTTCCGTAGGGTTGGCTGCTATTTTTCCTTCGCCAAACATGTCTACAGCAAAAGCAATGTAGCCCAGTTTTGCCAGTTGTATGGCTCGTGTTTTGGTATAGTCGGTCAGTCCCCACCACTCGTGAACAACTAACACAGCGGGTCGTTTGCCTGTGATATTTTGGTCGTAAGCTATAAATCCTTTGAATTCTTTGTTGCCAATTGAGTAGGTGATATTTTCTTCTTTTATGCTCGGTTCAGTCTCTTTTGCTTTAAATCCAAAACTGATTATGGCTATGATGAGGATGATTAAATAGGTGATAAAATGTCTTATTTCCATTGTGCTTGTATTGATAAATGAGTACTATGATTGTAAGATTCGCTGCATTTCAAACAAAAACCAAACCAAAAAAGTTCGTTTTCTCCCAGTTTGCTGCTCTTGTTTGTTTACAGTCAGTTCTTTTAAACTCTGTGCTAAAATCAATAAATTCATGTGAAATTCGAATTATGTAGCCTTTTGATTTGCCTATTTATAGAACTAATCAGTACCTTTACCGTCCTTTTTATTTATTATGTGTTTCAACCGGAATCGGATCGAACACTTTATTTTAAAATTATTGCTTATGCGATTTTTTACTTTAATTTCTTTTTTCTTGCTCTCTTTGGCTGTTGTTTTTGCTGCTACTCCGCTCACTATTCCTCAAATTCAGGGAGCCGGAACATCAAGTTCTTATGTTGGTCAGGAAGTCAAAACAAGTGGTATTGTTACTGCTAAATTTATTGGGACGAATAAGATAGGTGGCTATTTCATACAGGATCCTACGGGAGACGGAAATGTGCTGACTTCCGATGGCGTTTTTGTTTCAACAACTACAGATAATGTTGCAGTCGGCGATAATGTAGAGGTTACAGGTACGGTGTCGGAAACTAATGGGCGGACGCAATTGGTCACTGTGACTGCAACGAATATCGTAAGCTCTAATAATGTATTGCCTGTAACGCATGTTCAGTATAATGCCAGTAACTGGAACTGGGAACAATATGAAGGTATGTTGCTTCAGTTTGATCAAACTCTTTATGTTACTTCAAATTATTATTTATTGAAATACGGGCAGTTGAGTTTAAATCCTGTACGGAAATATGCAGCCACCAACCAGTGTCTTCCCGGTTCTGCAGAATATACGGCTATGGTGGCTTTGAATGCTAAGGCGGAAATAACCCTGGATGATGGAATTACTGCTACTAACAACATGCCTATACAGTTTGCCGACGTAAACGGCACGCGTCGTACGGGCGAACGTGTAAACAATCTGAATGCTGTGGTAGATAATATCGGTTCATCTTATTATGTTTATGCTTCTACAAGTCCTGTCTTTTTTGGAAATCCACGACCTGCAACTCCTACCGATTTGGGTAACTGTAATCTGAAAGTTTGTGCAGCTAATCTGGAATATTACTTGCCCTATAACTATACAGGAACTTATGGTGCTGCCAATGCGGCGCAAGCTGAGCAGCAACATACCAAAATTATTGCAGCTTTGAAAGCTATTGATGCCGATATTTACGGACTAATCGAAATAGAGGAGGGGCAAAATGCTTTGACTAAACTGGTGAATTCGCTTAATGTGGCTGTTCCGGGACGATATGCTTTTATCGACGATGGTGGTTTGCCGGATGGCACTTATATAAAAGTTGGGTATATTTATCGCACTGATAAGGTAAAACCTTATTTAAACCTGAAGGAAAATACCGGCACGTCTTCTTCTAAATATCGGAAAAAGGCACAGGCATTTACGTTGAATAGCAATAACGAACGCTTTATTTTTAGTCTTAACCATTTTAAAGCAAAGAGTGGCTGTCCTTCTTCGGGAGTTGATGCGGATCAGGGAGATGGTCAGGGCTGTTATAATGCTAGTCGGGTTGCTGAAGCTACATCCACTTTGAGCTTTGTTTCGGATTGGAAAAATTATTATAATGATAACGATGTGCTTATTATGGGCGATCTGAATGCCTATGGGAAAGAAGATCCGGTACAAACTCTGGTTAAGGCCGGATATGTCGATATGCACCGGGCTTTTCATGCCGACTCGGCCTATAGTTATATGTATAACGGAGCAGCTGGTTATCTGGATAATGTGTTGGCGTCTTCTTCCATGCGTTCTCAGATTACAGGTGTTTCGGTGTTTCATGTTAATGCCGATGAACCTACAATGTTCGAATATTCTGGTTCGGCTTACCAACCTGATATGTATCGGTATTCCGATCATGATCCGGTGGTGGTGGGGCTTTTGCTGAGTGGTACCAACGGGCTGAATGATTTGTCGGTTGCGGATAAAATCAAGATCCTTCCAAATGTGGTTTCCGATAATTTTGTTGTTTCAAATGCAGAAGGCGCTACTGTGCAACTCTATTCGGTAAGCGGCGTTTTACTGAAGCAGGAAAAAGTAACATCAGATGAGTATGCAGTAGATATAAAAAACCTACATTTGTCTTCGGGGATATATCTTGCCAAAGTGTCGGGTAAGGTTGTGCGTCTGGTGGTGATGAAAAATCAATAAATG
>DAIQOQ010000111.1:0-7822 GCA_036787795.1 Paludibacter sp.
TGATTTCTGTCATTCTGTCACCAAAGCCCCCGTGGCACTTTTTTTGAATAACACAACGCCGGACAAACCGATAAGTCTGAGTACGACTTGAAATCGTGTCCCGACTAAGCATGTATAAAACAAATCAACATATTAAACCAATTAACTTATAAACTACAATGGGTAAAGGAAACATCGGGGTAACGAGTGATAATATCTTCCCCGTTATCAAGAAATTTTTGTACAGCGATCACGAAATCTTTTTGCGTGAATTAGTGTCGAATGCCGTAGATGCCACACAGAAGCTCAAAACATTTGCTGCTGTAGGCGAATACAAAGGCGAACTGGGTGACCTCACCGTGCGGGTGTCTATCGACAAGAAAAAAGGCACTCTTACCATCTCCGACCGCGGAATCGGGATGACTGCCGACGAAATCGACAAATACATCAACCAGATTGCTTTCTCGGGAGCCGAAGAATTTCTGGAAAAATACAAAAACGATGCACAAGCCATTATCGGTCACTTCGGACTTGGTTTTTATTCATCGTTTATGGTTTCCAAACAAGTAGAAATCTTTACGCAATCGCATAAAGAAGACAGCACAGCACAACATTGGTCGTGCGACGGTAGTCCGGAATACAACCTCGAAGACACCATCAAAGCCGATCGTGGAACCGACATTGTATTGCACATCGACGATGAAAACAAAGATTTCCTCGAAGAATCAAAAATTCAGGAATTACTCACCAAATACTGCAAATTCCTTCCTATAGAAATTGCTTTTGGTAAAAAGAAAGAATGGAAAGATGGTAAAAACGTAGAAACCGATCAGGATAATATCATCAACAATCCCAATCCGGCATGGACACGTAAACCTGCCGATCTGACCGAAGAAGATTATGCCAATTTCTATCACGAGTTGTTCCCGATGGGCGAAGATCCGCTTTTCCACATTCACCTCAACGTAGATTATCCGTTTAACCTCACCGGTATTCTGTATTTTCCAAAGATCAAAAATAACATCGACATGCAACGCAATAAAATTCAATTGTATTGCAATCAGGTATTCGTTACCGATCATGTTGAAAACATAGTACCCGAATATCTTACGCTACTTCACGGTGTGATCGATTCACCCGACATTCCGCTGAACGTATCGCGCAGCTACCTGCAAAGCGACAGCAACGTAAAGAAGATTTCGAGCCACATTACCAAAAAAGTAGCCGACCGCTTACAGGAGATTTTCAAGACCGATCGTCCTCAGTTCGAAGAAAAATGGGATAACCTGAAACTCTTCATCCAGTACGGTATGCTCAGCGATGAAAAATTCTACGAACGCGGTGAAAAATTTGCCCTGTTGAAAAACATCGATAGTAAATACTTCACCTTCGAAGAATACAAAACACTGGTTGGCGAAAACCAGAAAGATAAGAACGGCGATCTTATTTATCTTTACACCACCAATGCCGACGAACAATACAGCTACATTCAACACGCCAAAGACAAAGGCTACGATGTGCTGATTATGGACGGACAACTGGACGTACACGTAGTAAGTCAGCTGGAACAGAAATTCGAAAAGACACGTTTTGTACGCGTAGACAGCGATGTGATCGACAAAATCATCCAAAAGGACGACGTCAGCAAGGTAACTCTTACCGACGATCAACGCGACGCACTGGTTGCCGTATTCGATTCTCAGATTCCGGTATTGGATAAAACCAATTTCATTGTAACTTTTGAGCAACTGGCTCCTACTGCCAACCCTCTTTTCGTTACGCAAAATGAATTTATGCGCCGTATGAAGGATATGTCGGCCATGCAGGGTGGTATGATGAGTTTTTATGGCGAAATGCCCGACAGCTACAATTTGGTGGTCAATACAGCCCATCCGGTTATCGAAAAACTGCTGGCCGATGAAGAAGCAGCTTGCGGTGCCAGCGTGGCTCCGTTTATTACGGAAATTGCACTCGCCGAGAGCAAGAAATCGACATTAAAAGAAAACCACAAAGACAAAAAAGACGAAGATATTCCAAGTACAGAAAAAGCTCAGTTGGAAGAACTTGAAAAACAAATTCAGGAACTTACCGATAACAAAAAAGCGGTGCTCAAATCTTTTGCTTCGGACAACAAACAAGTTCGTCAGCTTATTGATCTGGCGTTGTTGGCAAACAATATGCTAAAAGGCGAAGCGTTGGCAAACTTTGTAAAACGCAGCGTGGAACTTCTATAAAAGAATCAGATCGGGAATCCGGAATTTCTGATTTAAAATTAAAAGAAAGCGTCCTTCGAGAATAGTCGAAGGACGCTTTCTTTTATCCCGAAAATCCCGATTGAGGCACATATTCCGATTCCAAATTTACAGTAAAAGAATAGCTCCTATCTCAATTATTTATTGTATATTTGTCTGTTTTTCGAGATGGTACGCTTTTTTGTAAGCAAAAGCAAAAGATCATCTTCAAACAACTGTAATCAAATAACTTAAAATAAAAATGAGCGAAGAAGAAAAAGCAAGAAACACTGCAAGTGCCAATTATGGCGCTAGTAGCATTCAAGTGCTGGAAGGTTTGGAAGCAGTACGTAAACGTCCTGCCATGTACATTGGTGATATTGGAATAAAAGGGTTACACCATTTGGTATACGAAGTGGTAGACAACTCCATCGATGAGGCCTTAGCCGGACATTGCGATACTATTCAAGTTTTTATCAACGAAAACAATTCTATCACAGTTATCGATAACGGACGTGGTATCCCGGTTGATTTCCACGAAAAAGAAGGTAAATCTGCTCTCGAAGTAGTTATGACCGTGCTTCACGCCGGTGGTAAGTTCGACCACGGTAGCTACAAAGTTTCCGGTGGATTACACGGTGTGGGTGTATCGTGTGTGAATGCACTTTCAACTTTACTTCACGTGGAAGTTTCGCGTAACGGTAAACTGTATATGCAGGAATACGAATGTGGTATTCCTAAATTTCCGGTGAAAGAAATCGGAACTTCAACTACCAACGGAACATTGGTTACTTTCTTACCCGATAGCAGTATCTTCATCGAGTCGGTTTACAAGTGGGATATTCTAGCTAACCGTTTACGCGAGCTGGCATTTCTGAATGCAGGAATCACCCTGACGTTGACAGACAAACGTTTCAAAAACGAAGACGGAACTTTCAAATCGGAAGTATTCCATTCTACCGAAGGATTAAAAGAATTTGTTGAATACATCGACGAAGCACGCGAAAAACTAATCGACAGCGTTATCCATATTTCTACCGAAAAGAATGGTATTCCTGTTGAAATTGCAATGACTTACAATACTTCGTACAACGAAAACATTCACTCGTACGTAAATAATATCAACACCATCGAAGGTGGAACTCACCTCGCCGGTTTCCGTCGTGGATTGACCCGTACGTTGAAAAAGTATGCTGAAGACAGCAAAATGCTCGAAAAACTAAAAATTGATATCAATGGTGATGACTTCCGTGAAGGATTGACCGCCGTTATTTCAATTAAAGTTCAGGAACCTCAGTTCGAAGGTCAGACCAAAACCAAACTTGGTAACAACGAAGTAATGGGATCGGTAGATATGGCCATCGGCGAAGCGCTGGGAAACTATCTGGAAGAAAATCCGAAAGCAGCCCGCATAATTGTTGAAAAAGTAATCCTTGCCGCTACAGCCCGTTACGCAGCACGCAAAGCGCGCGAAATGGTGCAACGCAAATCGCCTCTTTCGGGTGGTGGCTTACCAGGCAAACTGGCCGACTGTGCGGATAAAGATCCTGAAAAATGCGAGTTATTCCTTGTCGAAGGGGATTCGGCAGGTGGAACGGCCAAACAAGGTCGTAGCCGCCAGTTTCAAGCTATCTTGCCATTGCGTGGTAAAATTCTGAATGTAGAAAAAGCCATGCAACACAAAGTGCTCGAAAGCGAAGAAATACGCAATATATATACCGCTCTCGGCGTTACTATTGGTACTGAAGATGACAGCAAGGAACTGAACATAAAAAAACTGCGTTATCACAAAATCATTATCATGACCGATGCCGATGTGGATGGTAGCCACATTGCAACATTGATTATGACTTTCTTCTTCCGTCACATGAAAGAGCTGATTGAGCAAGGCTATTTATACATTGCCACTCCCCCACTCTATCTGTGTAAAAAAGGGAAAAATGAAGAATATTGCTGGACAGAAGGACAACGTCAGGCTTTCATCCAGAAATACGGCGGTGGAACAGATAGCGGAATTCACACGCAACGTTACAAAGGTTTGGGAGAAATGAACGAAATCCAATTATGGGATACAACCATGAACCCTCAACATCGTACATTGCGTCAGGTTAATATTGAGAATGCAGCAGAAGCTGATCACGTTTTCTCGATGCTGATGGGCGACGATGTAGCACCACGCCGTCAGTTCATTGAACAAAATGCAACTTACGCTAAAATTGACGCTTAATTTAGAAGACAATTGATACCGGATAGTTGAAGATCTAAAACTATGAACTATCAATTATAAACTGTCAACTACAAAAATGAACATAGCCGTATTCTGCTCTTCGAGCAATCATATAGCCGATCACTACAAGCAATCAGCTTTTCTTCTGGGAAAGCTGATTGCCCAAAGTGGAAATACGCTGGTATACGGTGGAGCAACAGGTGGATTGATGGACTCGGTGGCCGAGGGAGCTCAAAGCCAGAAGGGTTCGATCATTGGAGTAATTCCGTACGCTGTTATCAAAATGAATCGGCAGAGTGCGCTATCTACCCAACTTATCACGGTGGAAACCATGAGCGAACGCAAAGCACAAATGAAGTCTTTTGCAGACATATTTGTGGTTCTTCCGGGAAGCTACGGGACGCTGGACGAAATGCTGGATATTGTTGCTTCAGGCATAGTAGGTGAACATAAGAAACCATTGATAATAGTCAACCAAAATGGCTTTTACGATCTTTTTCTCAAGCAGATTGATCACATGCGCAGTGAATCATTCATCCCTTCGGATGAAAAATACAAACCGATAATTGCCCGTGACATTACGAGCTGTATGGAACTAATTAATTTGTCGAATAAAAACTCATAATATTGTAGCTTTATGAATCTGTTTTGGAAAAAACTCTTTGGAGAAATTACTCCTACAGCTAAACTGGAAAAAGACGAAGCTGAATTAAAGGAAGCAATGCATCACTACGCAGAAGTGGAAAAATCAGTAGAACTTGTAGAATACAAGAAACTCTTTCATATTGTAAAGTCTGCCAAGTTTCAGGAGAACAAAAAAATTCTTCAAAACAGAAAGTACAAGGACACGGAAGAATACAGAATCAATACTAAGTTCAAAAAACTTCAAAATTCGCCGGCAATTAAGACCTATTATGAAGTGCTCGAATCCGAAGCTCTGAAGCATTACCTGAAATTTAAATCGTCCCCCGATTTCGAACTATTGGGAAACAAAGACAAAGTAAAAGCTTCTGAAGCACTCCAGAAACTGAAACACTTTGAAAAATCAAAAAGATTTAAAACCTATAGTCGCTTCCACGATTCATACGTCATCACCGAATACGAACAGCTGAAAGCCAAAGTCGCGACTCCCGAATTTGTAAAAGCAAATGAATTCTGGGTCAATGAAAAACGCTGGCACAATACACCCGAGTTTACTCAGCAGGAACGTTTTTACGAACTGGCAAAAAATCCGGACATTGTATTTTTTGAAAAAGAGAAACCGGAGCGATTTGAAAAATACCGCGCGCTCAAGCAGTCTTTTCAGGATGAATTTAGCTGGAATACGCTGGACAAATCGCGCTGGAACTTTGGATTCCATTACAAAAGCGAAGAACTTATAAGTGATCATTCATTCGCTAATGAAAAACAAGCAAATAACTCTGGTAAAAACATTTCGGTTATTGACGGCATTCTAAAACTTGAAACCAAACAGGAAAAAGCCACCGTACGAGCCTGGCATCCTAAAAAAGGATTTGTTCAACAGGAATTTGATTACACTTCCGACGTACTTCAAACGGCCGATTCTTTCCGTCAAAAAGAAGGCATTTTTCGCGCTAAACTTCGTTGTACAGGAAACCTTCATCATACATTCTGGCTTGGAAGCGATACCAAATTACCGCATATCAATATTTTCCATTTCGATGGAAAGCATATAACCCTTGGAAATGCAAACAAAGATTTAGTTGATGGAGTGCAAATAAAAGGATTAAATCCTTCTCAATATTTTATTTACACCCTGGTGTGGACAGAAAAGCAGTTGATATGGATGATTAATAATTATGAAGTATATCGTACAACGAGCAATATTCCTTCCGAACAACTCTATTTAGCATTCAACTCTTTCATCCCCGGCAAACAACACGGAGACACCGGAAATCTGGAAGTAGATTGGGTGAGAGTATACACGAATTAACACATACACACTCCGGACATTCCCATACCAACACACAAAAAGTATGTGAACCCGGATATTTAATCAAGGAAATGATTGAAACTCAAAAAATAAATGTTCTCAACCGTTTTGATATCGGTGGGAATAACCGCTTTGTACTCATTGCCGGACCATGTGCCATCGAAACCGAGGAAATGACCATGGAAGTGGCCCGCACTTTAAAAGAAATATGTGGTGAACTGGGAATTCACCTTATTTTCAAGTCCTCTTTCGATAAAGCCAACCGCTCTTCGGTAAAATCTCCTCGCGGAGTAGGTCTGGAGCGTGGTCTGCAAATTCTGCAACGCGTAAAAACAGAATTAGACTTACCCATCGTAACCGATGTACACGAAACATGGCAATGTGCCGAAGTGGCTAAAGTTGCCGACATGTTGCAAATTCCCGCATTCCTTTCCCGACAAACCGATTTACTGGTTGCCGCTGCTCAGACAGGCAAAATTGTGAACGTAAAAAAAGGACAGTTCATGGCTCCCTGGGACATGAAGAATGTAGTAGACAAACTACGCGATTCGGGCAATGAAAACATCCTGCTTTGCGAACGAGGTTCCAGTTTTGGATATAACAATCTGGTTGTGGACATGACCGGATTGGTGGAAATGCGCAACTACGGTTTCCCGGTAGTTTTTGATGCAACACATGCTGTACAGAAACCCGGAGGACAAGGTACTTCAACCGGAGGAAACCGCGAAATGGTTCCGTATTTGATGCGCGCAGCATTGGCTGTTGGCGTTGATGCCATTTTTGCCGAAGTGCATCCCGACCCCGATCATGCTTTTTCGGACGGACCAAATCAATTATACCTTTCAGGCATTCGCGAAATTCTGGAACAGGCAATTGCTATAGATAATATTACAAAACAAATAGCAGCAAGCAATAAGCAGCAAGTTGTAAGCAGCAAGCAGCAAGCATCAACTACGAAACTACCAAGTAAAATAAAACTCTTATTAACTGATGTAGATGGCGTTTTGACAGACTCCGGCATGTATTATTCCGAAGCCGGTGATGAACTAAAAAAATTCAACACACACGACGGCATGGGTCTGCAGCTGATTAAAGCCAAAGGAATTAAAACCGGCATTGTGACTTCCGAAAACACCAAACTGGTAGAACGTCGGTTTCAAAAACTAAAACTGGATTATTTATACCAGGGAAAACGTGAAGGCGGAAAGCTGGCTTCGGTAAAAGAAATTTGCGAAAAAGAAGGTATCACACTGGCCGAAGTTGCATACATAGGCGATGACGTGAACTGTTTTGAGTTGCTATCTTCAGTAGGTTTGGCTGCTTGTCCGGCCGATGCATTAGATACCATAAAAAACATACCCGGCATTGTTCAGATAAAGAAAAAAGGTGGAGAAGGCTGCGTTCGGGAATTTGTGGAAATGATTATGAATA
>DAIQOQ010000111.1:7922-9086 GCA_036787795.1 Paludibacter sp.
AAAATGGATTTTATACAACGAAGCAAAGAGATATTCAATCTTGAAATTGCCGAACTCCAAAAGCTGGCTGAAAAGATTGGACCGGAAATAAACGAAGCCGTTGAAATGATTTATGCCTGCAAAGGTAAATTAGTGATTATGGGCATCGGTAAAACCGGCATTATCGGACACAAAATTGCATCCTCACTGGCTTCCACCGGAACTCCCGCCATTTTTGTCAATGCAGCAGAAGCCATGCACGGCGACCTGGGCATGGTAAGCGAGAATGATATCGCACTACTAATTTCGAATAGTGGTCATTCTGCTGAAATTTTAAATGTGGTGGCTCCACTGAAAGAAATAGGTTGTACTGTAATAGCAATGACCGGCAACCTGAAATCTGCATTGGCTCAGGAAGTATCGTTGGTGCTTAATATCGGAATTTCAAAAGAAGCCTGTCCGCTGGGACTGGCACCCACCACCTCTACCACCGCCACACTGGTCATGGGCGATGCATTAACTGTTTGTTTGATGGAACGACGTGGGTTTAAAGCCGAGAATTTTGCCCTTTATCATCCCGGAGGTGCACTGGGACGTCGATTGATTTCGCGGGTTAAAGATGAAATGTTTACCGACATTCCGAAGGTATACGAAAACACGCTCTTCAAAGATATTATTTACGAAGTAAGCAACAAGCGCCTGGGAATGACGATGGTTTATAATGACCAGGAACAGGCTATAGGAATAATTACCGATGGCGATATCCGTCGGGCTATTCAGCGGTTTGACGAGCTGAAACATCTGAAAGCTGCCGACTTTATGACACATGGTTTCAAACGAATTGCGCAGGACGAAATGATTACCGAAGCGTTGGAGATAATGGACATCAACAAAATAACTACATTAACTGTACTTGATGAGCATGAGCAGGTAGTGGGTATCTTGTCCATTCATAATATTATTGATTTCAGATAGCATAATAGTTACAAGGAATAAGTTACGAGTTACAAGAGTTATGAGCTATGAATTTTATTATCTAAGAATTGTTGTAAATAATAATATTCTCAAAAACACATATTAAAATCCCGGATATTGAAATTCAAGAAAATCTATATTGAGATAACGAATAGCTGCAATTTCGATTGCAGCTTTTGTTTTAAAACAGCACGAACAAGCAGGTTCATG
>DAIQOQ010000320.1:0-2918 GCA_036787795.1 Paludibacter sp.
ATCGAGTATGAACCGATTACTTCCATTGATTTAATGGAAAGAGCTGCCGACGCTCTTTACACATCGTATTTAGAAACTTTCTCGTATCAGCGACCTGTACTTATTCTGGCCGGACCGGGTAACAACGGCGGTGATGCACTGGCATTGGCGCGCATGCTTCTTCATACAAGGCTTGATGTAAAAGTCATTTTACTGTATACGGATAAACTATCGGAGGACTGTGAAACAAACCGGAACCGCTTAGTGGAAATGTATCCTAATGCAATAACCGAACTTACCGAAAATTTCGCAGTTCCTGAAATCACGAATGACACCATTATTATCGATGGTCTCTTTGGTTCGGGAATTAACCGGATGTTGATCGGCATTTTTGCCGAAGCGGTAAAATGGATCAACCATAATGCCTATACTGTAGTAGCTATTGATGTACCTTCAGGTTTACTGGGCGAAGAAAATCCGCTCCATGAAAAGCCGGTCATCGTACAAGCCGACTACACCCTCAGTTTGCAATGCCCCAAACTGGCATTTTTGTTTCCCGAAAATGAAATTTACGTGGGTGAATGGAAAATGGTTGACATTGGCATTCATCCCGCAGCAATTGAAGAAACCGAAAGTGACTTTTATTATCTCGAAAAAAAGGATATTGCGCCATTAATCAAAAAACGATCGAAATTTTCGCACAAAGGTACTTTTGGCCATGCACTTATTGTGGCTGGTAGCAAAGGGATGTCTGGTGCTTCGGTATTAGCTGCTAAAGCTGCACTCAGATCAGGAGCCGGATTGGTAACCATTCACGGACCCGAATGCAACCGAAACATTGTGCAGACCATTATTCCGGAAGTAATCTTCCAATCCGACTATGCCACCGACCTGGTGAGCAATGTAGAGGCGTCTGAAAAACATAATGCTATTGCTATCGGACCGGGAATAGGTGTTCATGCCGAAACTACAGAGATGCTGAAAAACTTTCTGAAAAAGCAGCATAAACCCTGCGTACTGGATGCCGATGCCTTAAACATTTTGTCTCAGCACAAGGATTTATTGAAACTCATTCCGGAAAATAGTATCCTGACTCCGCACCCGAAAGAATTTGACCGGCTTTTTGGACCAAACATCTCGACATACGAACGAATGAAAAAAGCGTCATTGGCTGCTCAGGATCTGGAACTGATCATTATTCTGAAAGGAACGTATACCATCATTGCCACTCCCGACGCTAAACTATACTTCAATAGTACCGGCAACTCCGGCATGGCTACAGCCGGATCGGGTGATGTATTAACCGGCATATTAGTGGGATTATTGGCTCAGGGTTACCTACCGGAAGATGCAGCCAAAACTGCAGTTTATCTTCACGGACTGGCAGGCGACCTGGCGTTGGAAACCCAATCGGAAGAGTCACTGATGTCCGGTGATATTATAGCAGCACTGGGAAAAGCTTATCAATCATTCCGAAAATAATACGTCGAAATCCTCTCTTTACAATCTACCGATCGGTCAGTTTCGACTTAAATATATTTACATAAAACTATTAGTCTGTAAACTTTTGTGAATAAGTTGCATATATGAAACAATCCGATTAATTTTGCGTTAATTCACCTGAATTGTTTAAGAGGTCAAATCCGATCTGCACAGACAAGGCATTCCTTCATTATTGAGACAAACATGCACAGAAGCAAATTATATATCTTTATTTTTTTTACTTGTTTGGTTTATTCCGTAAGGGCTCAACAGCACTTTACAATCAGTGGTTACGTCAGAGATGCGAAAACTGGAGAAGATATGATTGGTGCAACAGTAACAGTTAAAGAACTCCCCGGCACCGGATCTTCTGCCAACACCTACGGTTATTACTCCATCACTCTGCCTGCTGGACGTTATCAAATCTCGGCGCAGTTTATGGGCTATGCTCCGCAGGTTCAAACCGTGAATTTAAACCAATCCCAAAAAGTTGATTTCCAACTTACCGAACAGGTAAATGAACTGAAAGAGGTAGTGGTTTCGAGTCAGCGAAAGAATGAGAATATTACCAAACTTCAGATGGGTGTGCAAAAGCTTGACACCAAAGATCTGAAAAACATACCGGTTATTTTTGGCGAAAAAGATGTTTTAAAAACCATTCAGTTACTACCGGGCATCAAATCGGCAGGCGAAGGAAGTAGTGGATTTAATGTTCGTGGCGGAGCTACAGATCAGAATCTGATATTACTAGATGAAGCTACTGTATATAATGCCTCCCACTTGATGGGTTTTTTCTCGGTTTTCAATTCCGATGCCATCAAAGACATTTCGGTATACAAAGGAAATGAACCGGCGGAATACGGTGGGAGACTATCATCGGTACTGGATGTAAAGATGAATGATGGTAATGATAAGAAGTTATCGGTCAGTGGTGGAATTGGATTAATTTCCTCCAGGGTAACACTCGAAGGCCCTATTGTAAAAGACAAGGGTTCATTTATTATTTCTGCCCGCAGAACTTACGCCGACTTGTTCACAAAACTATCCAATGACAGTACAATCAATAGTGCACGACTTTACTTTTACGACTTTAATGTAAAAGCCAACTATCGGATAAATGATAAAAACCGTATTTTCTTGTCCGGATATTTTGGCAGAGATGTGTTAGGATTAAGCAATACCTATGGTTTACACTGGGGAAACAGTACAGCTACCGTCCGGTTAAACCACTTGGTTTCCGATCGGTTGTTTTCAAACACCTCGCTGATATTCAGCAATTATAATTACAAGATTAATATCAATAATGGGATAGAGATGAATATCATTTCGCGGATTCAGGACTATAGTTTGAAACAAGACTTTCAGTTATACTCGGGCAACAATAGCACTCTGCGGTTTGGCATTAATTCTACCCTTCATAAAATTATTCCGGGAATTATTACTGCCATTAGCGACGT
>DAIQOQ010000112.1:0-9041 GCA_036787795.1 Paludibacter sp.
CCTTTAGGGGTTTGGGGCGGTTGGGAAAGATTGAAGAAACAACGCAACCGGGTCCCGCGATTTTCTACCTCTCCACTTTTGTGAAAATTTCCTACATCTGTCTTTCCAAATGAACTTTATAGTTAACTACACTTAATTATTTGTAATATATTATAAAGCATATTTGTAGTTATTGGACAAATTTATAAATTCGTGCCGTTAACTGATAAACAAGTTGTACATAACTAGGTCTTTATGTAGATTGGGTGCAAGTTGTAATTACTGATTAAAATAGTGTGTTGAAAACGGAAGATTGCTTTGGGAGGACTCATTTTAGTGCTGCAAAACTGCAGCATGACCTTATTGGGCAATAAAGGGTCGTCGCAAAACTTCGGCATGGTATTATTTGCAAATAAAGTATTGCCGCAGTTTTGCGACAAGGCATTATTGACAAATAAGGTGTTCCCGCAGTTTTGCGGCAAGGAATTATTCGCAAATAAAGTGTTGCCGCAGTTTTGCAGCAAGGAATTATTGATAAATAATGTGTTCCCGCAGTTTTGCAACGCCAAAATATTTTAAATATAAATCGATTTGAATATTTAATGATCTGTTTTCTGAGAGCTAAACTCAAATAAACAGTCTTGTAACTCGTAACTATTTGCTCGTAACTATATTTTCAAGTAATAATTAAAAATAATGTTTTATGAAAAAAATCAATTCTGTAAATTTTCAACCTTTCAAAAACAACGAACATGGTCAGTTTCACCAAGTCATCAGAGATGCACTTTCGGCCACTCCGGCTGTGAAAACCATTGTTAGCAAGTTTTATCAATCGTATGTGGATGCTGTTATAGCCGAACTTTTAGCTATTGATGTGGAACAAGGTAGTCAGCATACCGGCCCTATCGAAGAGGCTGATTTATTTCGCGACCGACTTTATCGTTCGTTTGTGTTGCAGAACCATTCTAGTCTGTTGAGTTTTGATCCGGCTGTGCAGGAAGCTGCCAATCGTATTTTACGAATTATTAATCAGGTGGGCGATATGCGCAAGGAGCCTTACAATCAGGAAAGTGAAACTCTGACTAGCCTGATAAATCAGCTTGAGAACAATTATGCTGCCGATATTAAATTGTGTAATTCGGAACTGCATTTATCAAAACTAAAAGAAGCAAATAACTCGTTTATCACCAATTTTGGCACCCGGTCTACCGAAGCTTCGCTTCGCATTAGCGGTGATGTACGTATAGCACGCGCAGTTACCGATCCTATTTTTAAAAATATATGCAGTGTGATCAACGCTATGGTTTTATTAGACGGTGAAGAGGTGTTCAGCGATTTTATTGATAAAGTAAACTATGAGATAGACTATTATACAAATACTATCAACAAGCGAAGCAGCTCCGGCAAGGATGATGAAAAAAACAAGGATAAGAACAAGGATAAGAAAGATGACAAAGACAATCCTGTTACTCCGTCATAAATAACTTTTGGTTTTAGCCCTTTGATAGTCTCACCTTCCGAGTGAGACTATCATTTTTTATACCTGATACGCTGTTACTATGAATAAACCAATCACACACGATCAGAAGGTTATCGAAGCTCACCGTCGGAACGAATACCTGCTTCGTGTCCGTAAATTGCTCCATGAAATGGGCATTGGCTCCGTTTTTCCTAAGTTTTCATTGGCATTTCTTGAACTTTTCTATACATGCAGGGGTCAGTTTCTGAATCTGAAAGCTGCTGAAGAATGTCCGCTGACATCCAAAGAGCTAAAATCAATTCAGGTGTCGATGTACGATTGGTGCAGAGATTCCCGGGTGCCCATCGAGGGAACAGATTACCAAATGCGGATTATCGACTTTTATGAAATTTGGCAGCCTTTGATGTTTTTAATCAATGTATCAAATGATTCTGACCACAAAAAAGCCTATGCCAAATATCATCAAGCACCTGAAGTCTATGAAACATTCGGTACTCTTAGCAATTTAGATGACGATACTTTTCTGAATTCGCAGGATTCGGCCGCAAGCAAACTGAAAGAGTTGATACATTTCCTTTCGTTTATGTGCAGCAGCGTGGAGTGCAACCTGTATTGGATGAATGTTTTGGACGAAAACTTTGAACCGGATGGACGAATGCGACGAACCATCATTTTGCATGTTGTAAAGTCGCAGAACATTAATTTTGTATTTGAAAAAGCATCCCGTCCCGCTTTTCGGGTGGGCTTTCCCAACGTCAACGAAGGCATTAGTTGGGCACAAATTGCTCCGGCTGCGTGGGGAAGCGAGGAAGAAGATGCCGACGAAAAACTGGATGTATATATTCAGTCGCACGCGCTGATACGTATGCGCGAACGCATCGACGGGTTGCCCGAACCGATGTGTGTGCTGAATCTTAACCAGTCTATCAATGTGAATCCTGTGGTGCTGGTTCGCGAAGATAAGGATTTACTGATTGAATACCGCATTGACGGGCTCAAGATAGGCTATGTGGTGGCTACGCGGCAAAAAGATATTGTGGTGATTCGCACCTTTCTGTTTATAACCTTTAGCGGTACGCCCGAAGGTCTGAAGCTTTCGAAGATTACCGGACTCAACATGTTCGATAAAAAATACTTGGCCATCGACAAGCTCAGCACCTTTATGAAAGCCGATATCCGCGAGAATCCCGTGTTGGCCGATCTGTTCACGCGGGCCGGTTGTGGCGATCTGTTTCAGACCGACAGAATCATGAATTATGTAAACACCAAAAACGAATCTTCGTTTTCACCGGACTTGTTGATTAAATACATGAATCTGCTCAATTATAAAGTCAAACCTAAGCGCTCTGCAATAACGGAAAAATCGGAAAATGCACCGGTATTCAAACCCAAGCCTAAACCTGAACCTGAACCTGCGCCAGTAGCGAAGCCTGAAAGATCCTTTAAGCAGAAACTTGCGTTTTATTTACTAGGAATCATATTATTAATCCCATTTTTAATCTACCTGCTTATTAAATTATTATTGAAACACTTCATCAATAAACCGAAGATCAATTGACCGTGCTTTTTACCTCAAAATCACGGTCAACCCCTTCACACTTTGTGCTCCGATGACCAGAGCCTGTTCGATGTCGGCAGTTTTGGAAGGGCCCGAAATAAACAACCCGAATCCACGGTCGCTAAACCTTATTTGCTCGTAGGCTTCGTGCATATTGTTTACCAGTTTTTCTTTGTCCAGTAGAACAACCATTTCTTCAGCAATAAAATACAAGGCTTTGTGTACAACATTTTGCGGTATCCACACGCAGGCATTCTCAGCCACGCCTAGCTCACCATTCACCACCGCCAGATCTATTCCAACCAGCTTATGGGCATCGTCCGCCTCATCCGGATTCAGCGTAGCGCAGGAGACGTCCGTACAATTCGAAGCAATTACTTTGACTTTAGGATACAAGGTTTTAATAACTTCATCCACATTTTCGCCTTCTCTCAGCAGATAAGCACTGCCTCCAACAGATTTAAGCACTGCCGAAAACTGTGCTGTTTTATCCGTATACTGAATGCCATTCAATATGAATTCGGGCATATCGTATTGGGTAGTGGTATTGTGTTTTATATTGTTTAATATGATTTCTTTACTATTCATATCTTTTGATTTATAAAAGTTTACAGGAATAATTTCAGTACTCGTCATGCTGTTTTACTTTCCCCTTTTTCCAAAGTTCAGTAAACGACTCTTTAGCAAATTCAGGCAACTCACGACCTTTACCCCAATCGTTCAATTCGTTGTAAAGAACAAAACGAGGCATAACGTTGACAACAGGAGCAAGTTTCAGCGCTGTATTGTACAAACGGGGTTTTGTAAATAAGAACTTCAATCCACCCGATATTAGTTTCTTGGTTGGATTGGCCACATGCAATTTGTCCAGGTCTTGTCGCCAACTATAAATTTGTTGAGCTAAATCTATTTTTGCCGGACAAACATTGTTGCACGACATGCAGAGCGAGCAAGCCGACACATTGTCGAAATAATCGGAAGGTGATTTCAGCATACCCAGATTGATACCTATCGGCCCGGGTATAAAATAAGTATATGAATAGCCACCCGTACGGCGATAAACCGGGCACGTATTCATACAAGCTCCACAACGTATGCAATTTAGTGTTTTTACATGAACTTTATCGCCGATTATTTTACTTCGTCCGTTGTCTACAATCACGATATGCATTTCGCCGTCTTTGCGTGGTTTCCGAAAGTGTGAAGTATAAGTAGTCACCGGTTGTCCGGTGGCCGAACGAGCGAGCAAACGTGTAAAAACGCTAAGCGATTTCAGGTTGGGTATTACTTTCTCCAGACCCATGGATACGATATGAATTTTCGGAAGTGAGGTGCCCATATCGGCGTTTCCCTCATTCGTACAAACCACAATATCACCAGTTTCAGCAACAGCAAAATTGGCTCCGGTCATGGCGGCACCAGCAGTCAGAAACTCATTGCGCAGGTGTATCCGTGCGGCATTGGTCAAATAAGAAGGATCGCTATTCCCTTTTTCTGTTCCTAATTTTTCCTCAAACAGCTCACCTACTTGCTGACGGGTTATATGTATGGCCGGAAGTACAATGTGGCTGGGGGCTACGTCCATCAATTGCAATATTCGTTCGCCCAGGTCGGTTTCAACCACATCAATGCCCTGTTTAATTAAATACGGATTTAGATGACACTCTTCGGTAAGCATCGATTTGCTTTTAACCAGCTTCGTTACTTTGTTTTTTTGAAGTATATCATACACTATTTCGTTGTGTTCTTTTTCGTCGATAGCCCAGTGCACAATTACTCCATTGGCTTCCGCATTTTTGCAAAACTGTTCAAGGTAGGTATTCAAATGACTTATTGTATGCATTTTAATTTTGCTTGAAAGTTCCCGTAAGTCTTCCCATTCGGGAATCTCTTTACTGACTTTGTCCCGTTTTTCACGCACAAACCACAAAGCTTCGTTATGCCACGAAGCATGGCTTCGGTTTTCGAGAAAGAGTTCGCCTGCTTTTGAATGTTTCGTACTCATAATCCTGTTGCTAAAATTTCGACTACATGAATAATTTTAATGGGAAGTTTTTCCCGTTTGATAATGCCCTGCATATGCATCAGGCACGAACTATCGGCTCCGGTAATGTATTCGGCACCGGTATCGATATGATTTTTTACTTTGTCCTGCCCCATGCAAACCGACACTGCCTGTTCTTCGATAGAATACATACCCCCGAATCCACAGCATTCATCCACCTTTTGAGGTTCAACGATTTCAATTCCTTCTACCAAAGAAAGCAAATCTTTTATTTTGGAAAAATAGGGAATATTCAGCTCGCTGGCGGCCGAAAGTTTTAGCTCCCGTAATCCGTGACAACTGTTATGGACACTCACCTTGTGTGGAAAGCGCGTCGGAAGTTTATCCACTTTTAGTATATCATGCAAAAACTCGCAGACTTCGTAAATTTTTCCGCTCGTGCGGCACACATGGTTATGCCGTTCCATGATAGGAGGATAATTGTCTTTTACAAAGCAAACGCAACTTGCCGAAGGCCCTACTACATAATCATATTTGTCAAATAAGTCATCAAAATGAATGGCCAACGGCAACGCCTTTTCTTCAAATCCTCCATTCGCCATAGGCTGCCCGCAACAAGTTTGATCGAGCGGATAATCCACGTCAACACCCAAACTGTTCAGTAATTTGTACGTTGCCACCCCCACTTCCGGGTAGATAGCATTCACGTAACATGGGATAAATAGTCCAACTTTCATTTTCTTATATTTATATATTTATCAATAGCAATCTTAACCAAAGAAGTAAACCATCAAACCGCCTATAATAATGTACCCGATTGCATACGGTAAAGCTTTTTTCAGTATTTCACCTTCTTTCCCTTGCTGATTGCAGGCCGAAGTGGCTACGGCAATACTTTGCGGTGAAATAATCTTTCCTCCGGTGGCTCCTATTGTATTTGCAGCAGCCAACCAACTAGGATCGGCCGCATTACCGGTAACACCGTTTGCACTTAACTGGTGTGCAACATTTGCTTGCAGTTTCCCGAATAAAATATTTGAAGAGGTATCGCTACCGGTAAGAAAGGTTCCCAAACAACCGATAAGCGGTGCGAATAAAGGATAAAATGCGCCGGTCACCACTACCAATGCTGCTCCAATATGGAAAATCATACCGGTTTCATCCATCAACGACGACATGGCTATTAATGCACTCACCGTAATAATGGTTTTCTTTAATTGCTTTACAGTTTTCCAAAGGACTTGAAAAATAACCTTCAATTTTGCTCCCTGAATCAGACCACCAATCGTTGAACCTAAAAAAAGCAGCATCCATGTATCGGTCAGAAACGAAATTTTTATTGTTTTTAAAACGTCTTCGTGTTTTATCGCATCAAACAAATTAAATGGAACAACAAGACTTACAACTCCAAGAATCTTCTTCAACGGAAACAACGGACTGGTAATGACGATCAATAGTAAGATTAAACCATAAATACTCCATGCAGAAAATATGGTTTTAAAACTAAATTCGGTTCCTTTAGTAGCAACTTCCCCTTTTGTGGAACTGATCTTTCCATATAGAATAGTAACTAAAATAGAGCATACACTTCCGATAATAGCCGGTGTTTCTGCACCGATATACCGGGCAGATAAATATTGCGAAATCAATGATACAGTCCCAATAAGCAAACTCAACAGCAGATGTCTGGGAATACTTTTAATTCGAGGGTCGGTCATAAAAACCAATACAAAAGGGACAAGAAACATAAGTGGAGCTAATTGCCAGATTATATTTGTACTTAGATGTTGGACATCCGTAATTCCGGCTTCGCGTGCTAATACAATGACAGGAGTCCCTACAGCTCCGAATGCCGTTGCTACACTGTTGGAAATAAGACTTGCTACGGCCGAGAACAGAGGTTTAAAGCCTAAACTTATCAAAATAGCAGCCGGAATAGCCACAGCAGTTCCAAAACCGGCCATTCCTTCAAGAAGGCCACCTAACCCCCAGGTGATTAATAGTACTTGAACACATTTGTCTGACGAAACTGACATAAACTGTGCTTTAATTATCTCTATATTTTTAGTGTACACCAATAGGTTGTAACTAAAGATAGCCATTAAAATTATAATCAGAATAGGAAAAAAAGCTTTCATAATACCATAACCAATGGTAAGCCCGGTATCTGCTATCGGATATTTAAAAGCAAATAATGCCAGCGCGATGGTTACAACTAAAGTTATCAAAGCGCTTTTATCACCCGACAGACGAAGAAACCCCAGCAAAACAATAAGAAGGATAACAGGCATTGCTGCAAAAAAAAGCTGTAAAAGAGAAAGACTGGCAGTAGGTGTGACTACTTTTAGTAATACTGAAAAAATGATCATTAAATTCATATGGACTATATTTAATTAGTTATTTTTTAGTTGGAAACTTGTAACAACTTAGTATTCTATTAATCTAATCAATTGAATCTGATAATTAATAATTTAAATAAAGAAATGAAGTATGACTATATTTAAATTTCATTTATTTCGACGTCACAAATATATCAATTTTTTCTTTACTAAATCATTATAATGAAAATAAAAATAAAATATAAAGTGGGTAATACATTTAGACTATAAATGACTTTAGATTGCTTAAATATCTGTTTGATTAAGTCTGGTTTAGAAATCAAAATTCGGTATAAGAATTTGAATATGTATAAACCTAATGTAAATAAAGTGGATTTGCTTAGATTTAAAGTTTTCTTATTCGATCAGCAAAATGAAATGTCAAGAAAAAACAGCAAGAAAAGCGTATTCGTATACCATTTTTTGAGTATTTTTGTCTCTGAATTTTTAAATCCCTACCATTATGAATATAACAGACCGTTTTCTGAAGTATGTTAGTTTCACTACCACTTCCGACGAGAACACCAATATGACTCCCAGCACACCGGGACAAAAGATTTTTGCACGCTATCTTGTTGAAGAACTTAAATCCATCGGGTTGCAAGAGGTAGAATTGGATACTAACGGCTACGTGACGGCTACACTGCAAGCCAATACCGACAAAAAAATTCCAACCATTGGTTTTATTGCCCACATGGACACCAGTCCCGATATGAGCGGAAAACACGTAAAACCACGCATTGTGATGAATTACGACGGAGAGAACATTGTACTCAACGAAGAAAAGAACATTGTTTTCGATACGGCAAAATATCCCGAAATTCTGCAATATAAAGGGCAGGATATCATCGTTACCGATGGTACAACCCTGCTCGGTGCCGACGATAAAGCCGGTTTGACCGAAATAGTAACAGCTATGGAGTATCTGATAGCTCATCCCGAAATTAAGCATGGCAAAATTCGGATAGGTTTCACTCCCGATGAAGAAATCGGTCAGGGTGCCGATCATTTCGAGGTGGCGAAATTCAATGCTGAATGGGCTTACACCATGGACGGTGGCGAAATAGGCGAACTGGAGTTCGAAAACTTCAACGCTGCCGGAGTCAAAGTGCATTTCAAAGGGTTGAATGTACATCCAGGTTATGCTTATCACAAAATGCTTAACTCTATGCGAATAGCTCAGGAGTTTGTAGGCATGCTGCCACGTTGGGAAACTCCTGAACATACTCAGGATTACGAGGGCTTCTACCACCTGACAAATATGGAAGGAAATGTTGAGAAATCAACATTAAGCTATATTATCCGCGACCACGATCGTGACCGTTTTGAACGCCGAAAGAAAGAAATCATACACCTGGTCAATAAAATCAATGCCGAATTTGGTGAAGGTATAGCTACCATTGAAATTAAAGATCAGTATTACAATATGCGCGAGAAAGTAGAACCGGTGATGCACATTGTCGATCTGGCTTTCGAAGCCATGGAAGCAGTGGGTGTAAAACCGAATGTGAAACCTATTCGCGGTGGTACCGATGGAGCCCGTCTTTCGTTCGAAGGTCTGCCCTGCCCCAACATCTTTGCCGGTGGTCATAATTTCCACGGACGCTTTGAATATGTTCCCGTGCAATCGATGGAAAAAGC
>DAIQOQ010000321.1:0-2909 GCA_036787795.1 Paludibacter sp.
GCCCTTGCTGTAAAGTCGTATGCCGAGCGGGTAGCCACCACAGAGGCATTATACTGGTAACCATTATAGTCTCCATCCAGCTTTTTCCCCCTATTCATGATCTGTATAACCGGAGCTGCGCCATTTATTCCATTGGAAAATAGCTCAATCTGTACATTGTCCGGATTGATATCATTGAAATAGATTTGTACTTCAAATATATGTTGGTTCTCAATAGTTTCTATTTTCACTTTTCCGAAATGCAAGGAATCCCATTTCTGCTCAATACCTCGTATCGTATCAATTATTTGCTTTCCTTTTTCTCCATTATTGGCGGTACGTTGCAGGTATGCATTGGCAGCAGGCAGATAATGTTGTTCGGTATATTCGCGTACCGATCTGTCGGCTGAGAATCGGGGTGTCAGTTGCGCCATACTTTCGCGTATACGCGATATCCAGGCTGTGGGGATACCTTTTTCATTCCGGTTATAATATTCCGGCACTACTTTTTGTTCCAGTAAGCTGTACAGTTGTTCGGCTTCTTTTTCGTCCCAAATAGTTTCGTCCACATGCTCATTACCATCACCAATAGCCCAACCTATTTCGGGTGTATACGCTTCGGCCCACCATCCGTCCAGTTCCGACAGATTCAGACCTCCATTTACAAGCACTTTCATTCCGCTGGTTCCACTGGCTTCCCAGGGGCGGCGTGGTGTATTAATCCAAACATCCACTCCCTGAACCATATTTTCTGAAATCTGCATATCGTAATCGCTCAGGAAAATAACACGGGGCTGAAAATTGTTGCGCTTTATAAATTGAATCCATTCTTTAATCAGATTCTGACCTTCCTCATCGGCAGGATGTGCTTTACCGGAAATGATGAGTTGAACCGGAAATTCCGGATTTGTCAATATGCGCAGTAAGCGCTCCTGATCACGAAGTAATAAATTTGGGCGTTTGTAGGGTGCAAAACGTCTGGCAAACCCCAAAGTCAATATATCAGGGTTAAACAATTTCTTTGACAAATCGCATATTTCGGGTGTATGACCGGAACCCAGTAATTGCCTTGACAGATGTTCGCCAGCAAATTGAATCAGTGTTTTGTTTGCATTGATACGCATTTCCCAGAGTCTTTCATCTGAAACATGTCGGATATCTTGTTCCAGCGTTTTATTCATTCCCAGCCATCGGTCTTTGCCACAAAACTCTGTCCACACCTCATCGGATTCTTTTGAATCCCAGGTTGGCATGTGCACACCATTGGTAATATATCCAACCGGAACTTCATCCGTAGGCCAGTTAGGAAATAAGGGATCAAATATCAGTCGGCTCACTTTGGCGTGCAGACGACTGACCCCATTTATAGCACCACTTCCATGAATTGCCAGATAAGCCATATTAAAGCTTTCCGATTCGTTGGAAGCATCATTACGCCCCAAAGCCAGCAATTGCTGAGTGGTAATGCCCAGGTATTTTCGGGCATATTCACCCAGGTATTGTTCGATGAGTGAAGGTGAAAAACAATCGAAACCAGCTGCTACAGCCGTATGCGTTGTAAACAGATTTCCCGGTCGTGTGGCTGCCATGGCAACATCGAAAGTTTGTCCGGTTGCTGTCATAAAACTATATGCACGTTCCAAAATGGCAAATGCGGCATGTCCTTCATTAAGATGACAAACCTGAGGTTGAATGCCCAGCGTCTGGAGCAATCGCCAGCCTCCGATTCCAAGAACCATTTCCTGCTTAAGCCGGAGTTCGGAATTGCCACCGTATAATTCACTGGTTATGCCACGATGAATGGGAAAATTTGCAGCATCGTTGCTATCTAACAGATAAAGTTTTATTCTACCAACCTGAACCTGCCAGGCACGAAGCCACACAGAATAACCGGGAAAGTGAATCTCCAATCGTAACCATTCTCCATTGGACTCACGCAAAGGCGTGATGGGTAATTGTCCGGGATCGTTATAAGGATAAAGAGCTTGTTGTGCTCCGTTTTTATCAATCTCCTGACGAAAATATCCCTGCTGATACAATAAACCTACTGCCACTACAGGTACACCCAAATCACTGGCAGCTTTGAGCTGATCACCGGCTACATTACCCAGACCTCCTGAATAAATAGGCAGTGCTTCGCTCAGCATAAATTCCAGACTAAAATAGGCGACACAGTTAAGAGCTGAGTCGGGATAATTTTGCTGGAACCAGGCAGGGACTGAAGCTGTATGGTTTTTATATTCTAAAAGTTCGTCTACCTTTTTCCGAAATTCGGGGTTAGACATGACCTTCTGAAACTGATCACGCGACACGGTTTGCAGTACAATCCAGGGATTATGCGTAGTATCCCACAAATCCGGATCAAGTTCCCTCCAAACGTCATCCTCTGCATGACTCCATGACCATCGTAAATCGAGTGCAAGTTCAGCCAACGAGTCAAAACCCTCAACATCTGTTGGCAAAAAGCTATAAAGAGGCTTGTGAATATCTGTTTTTTCCGACATAATTATTATAGACTGTTTATATTTTCAAAACTTTATTTTCTTCTTTAATCCTTATGGATAAAATAATAGCATTTAGTACCGTAAAAGCAATAGCCGTATAATACAAATGGAATACCAAAGGAATAATTGCAATTTCTGCAATTACTATCAGGTAATTCGGGTGCTTAATGTATTTGTACACCCCATTTTTCATCAACGGGAAATCCGGGATATGATAAATCTTTGTATTCCAAAACTTTCCTAACGACGAGATGACCAAAGCTTTAAATAATACAAACAATAAATAGAGAACAAGGAAAAATAGACTGAGAGACGCTGTTTGCGTTATTGAATATTCAATAATTAATGAGACGATAAACAATACATGAAGCGCAACAATGTATGGATAATGCTTCTGCCCATATTCAATGGCACCATTCTGCAATA
>DAIQOQ010000322.1:0-2895 GCA_036787795.1 Paludibacter sp.
GGATTGATGATTTCTCCCGCTTTTCCTACCAACACATAATGTGGTATCCCTGAAACATTGAACATCGCAGTTAGAAAATTCCATTCGTCTGTTGTAACGCGGTAGTGTTCGCCCTTAATATCGGGAATCATATTGGACCATGTGCTTTGTGGTGATGTTGGGTTAGTGATATACACAAACACTATATCTTTATCGGCTAGCTCTTCTTTAAGTGGCTTAATTTGTTCGATACCATAGCGGCATGGGCCACACCAGGTTGCCCAAAAGTCTACATAAATCACTTTGCCCTTGTACTTGTTGATAATGGCATCAAAAATCTTGTCTGCCTCAGTTTTAGGAGTCTCGTTTACTACAAAACCAGTCTTTTTCTTATTGGCTTCCAGCTTAGCAATTGTCTGATTATTGCAGAGTGCTATATATTCGGCAATAAACGGAGTACTAAATTGCTGTTGAATAGTTTTCAATTTTTTATCGCTTACAGGAGTAACTTCTTCCACTATATTGCGACAATAATCCTGTGCTAACATCACGTCACTGGCCAATCCTTCTTGTATGCCAAATAATGTTTTCATATTTAGATTGCGGGTATCATTCGCCTTTTGAGTAAAGAGTTCATTTATAAAAGGGTTATGCCTTCTATGGAATGCATTTATTGAATCACTGTACGCAATATAAAACTCTTGCATTTTCCTAATCTTTTCCGAATTATCATGATTAGTCATAATCTTCCATAATTTCTTTTCGTCTGCAGTCAATTTAATTTTATTGTCTTTAAAGTATTTATCAACAACAGTATTATCTGCTCTTGGAGTGCTTTTATGTATGCTTTCAAAATCTTCCTGATATTTAGTATAAAATGCTGTTACTTGCTTACTATATTTCTCTTTATAGCTTTTTTCCTCTACAGAGTTGGAAATCGAATCCGCCTCTTTTAGTTTTTCTAACATTAATCTCTCAGACTCGGTAAAGGTATATCCCGATTTCTCCAGCTCTGTTCCCAGACTCTGTGTATTGATCGAAAATGAATTACCTATTCGAAGAATATCTAAATACTTAAGTCTGTTTATAAACGAATTGTAACCAGAACACATTACGGCCAATGGATTATTTACGACTTCATTATTTATAAAATCAAAATATCCGGCTGTTAGCGAATCCGATTTTACCGGTAAGGTCCTTTGTGTGCGTGGTATTTTGTTTTTTTCGCGGTAGGCACTTTCCCAATAAGAATCATAAGACATTTTATTCGAGGCAGATTCGTATTCAAAATTCATTTTCATTATCTGATAGGCTTTGGTAGAAATGGTATTTGTTTTCATGATTGAATCTAATGCGTTCATATCCTTTGATTCAGAATGATTACAATATGCTTTGTATTGAGCTGGCGACATACCGAGTATTTTACTTTGCATATCTCTATAATCAAAACTTCTTATTTTAGATAATTCAAGCATGTCTGAGTTAATTTTGGCAGATTCTCCCATAAAAAGCGGGGATCTGCCAAGCAGTTGAAAGACCTCTTTCTCCGGTTCTAAGAAAACTAAACCATTGTGTATAGACGAACGAACGAAACAAAGAGTCGGATAATAAACGGGGAGTTTGGTTGAAAAGTACCCATTTTCATCTATCCTTATTACAAACGTATTTTGTTTTCCGGTTATAATATCGTCGATGGAGATAGAAAGTGTTTTTACACCAACGCGTGGAGTATAATCTTTAATATAACCACTGTAGGTTGCAGAGTCAATCTTGAAAACGGGTAACTCATACGGTTTGTCATCAACCGTTTTTTTCTTTTGTGCTTCCGCACCATTATTACTATATTCTTTTAGGTTTTGAGCCGATAAGCCTAGCAAAATATTACCCGCTGTAGTGATTTTGTAAAATACGTCAAAAGTTTTTCCGTTACCTGTGAGTTTTATTGAATTTGATGGTTTCTTATCTTTCGGGAAACTGTAGCTCCACAGTTTGTTTTTGTAAACAAGGTACTTGTCGTAAAAACCAAACTCCCAATCTCCGGTGGTTTTATTGAACCAATTTCCGTTTAATTCTTTGGGTAATAAAAATTTCTTATTCGTATCCGATTTTATTGCTATATCGTAAATAAACCAAGACCCACCATCATTGGCTTCGCCATAGTCGATATATTGGGTAGTTTTTGGAATAGGCGGAAATATTAATGTATAACTAACTTCGCCAGATGCCGGCATGGTATAACGATCATTCAACGGGATTCCTACCGAGCGTTTGATAAATAGCTTCTCATTACCAATAGGCTGAATATAAGTTTCCTTGGGGATACTAATCCACCAGCCCGGAACATATTTAGTATGAATATACAAAGCTGTTGTAGTATCGGTTAGCTCTACTTTTGTAATCGTAGAATTATTGTTCAGACTTAACCCCGTTTTGGGATTATTAATTACGGTTTGAGAATAAACTATTATTGCTGAAAACAGAAATAATAAGATGGTTAATGCATTTTTTTTCATTTTAGAATTGATTTTTATGGTTTGTTTATTTTTTCTACTTAGCAAAAAAATATTTTTATATTCATATCATATTTATTTAAGAGTTAGCTGACTTTCTTTTCATAAATGCACCAGAAAACAATAATGATAGCAGCATAGAGATTACAGCCCATAACAAACTAAATAATACCCATCTTATCCAGTCTATTTCTTGTTTCAAAATCCAACGCTCCAACACCATTGTGAATCCATTTATAATCCAGGTAAACAGGAAAAAATAAATGACCAGAGTTTTCCGTTGGCTTTTAAATTCTTCAAACGATTCTATCTTTTTTATTTCTCCAAAACTGTATATGAATGTAAACAACAATGATAAATTCAAACTTTGATGAATACTCGAAAATAGTTCTTTGATGAAAGGTTC
>DAIQOQ010000012.1:0-25617 GCA_036787795.1 Paludibacter sp.
TGCAGTCGACTTTATGGACGAATTCAAATTGAATTTGTACGATAAAGAAGTTTTTATCTTTACACCAAGTGGCGATCTGCACAAACTGCCAAAAGGTGCTACTGCCCTTGATTTTGCATTTTCTATACATTCTGCTCTTGGCTGTAAGTGCGTAGGTGCAAAGGTAAATGGTAAAAATATGCCGATAAAATATGAGCTAAACAACGGCGATCAGGTAGAAGTACTTACCTCGCCGACTCAAAAACCAAATCCGGCATGGCTGAATGTAGTAACAACATCAAAGGCGAAAACCAAGATTCGTCAGGCTCTTAAAGAAGTTGAGTTTAAAGATGCCGAAATGGGTCGCGAAACAATAATCCGTCGGTTCAAAAACTGGAAGATTGAGCTTGATGACGGTAAAATATCTCGTTTGGCTAAGAAAAAGGGTTATAAAACGGTAAGCGATTTTTATCAGGAGATTGCGCACGAAAATCTGGATATGCATGTAGTACGCGATGCTTATCTGGATTTGGATAAACCGACCATAGCCGAGCAACCAGAAACACGTAGAGCCGATTCTTTTTCAAAAGAGCCTGAGCAGCTTAATGCCTCAGGTAAAGACGATGTTTTGGTTATTGGGCAAGACCTGAAAGGTGTTGATTTTAAGTTGGCTAAATGTTGCAATCCTATTTACGGCGACGAAGTCTTTGGATTTGTTGCTGTTGCCGGGGGTATTAAAATCCATAAGACAGATTGTCCTAATGCGCCACAGATGATTGCGCGCTTTGGCTACCGTATTGTAAAAGCTCGCTGGTCAGGAAAGTCTGTTGGGTCACAATATCCTATTACGTTGAGAATTGTCGGGCACGATGATATTGGAATTGTCACAAATATAACTTCTTTGATTTCTAAAGAGAAAAATATTTCTTTGCGTTCAATTTCTATTGATTCGAATGCCGGCCTTTTTCAAGGTAATCTGACCATTATGGTTAGCGACACAAAAGAGCTGGATGCTATTGTAAAGAAAATAAAAGTAATAAAAGGTGTAAAGAGCGTTTTGCGCTCGTAATTAATTCATAAATATACAGAAGAAAATGTTTTCAGGAATAATTGAAGAAGCAGCGCAAGTAGTTGCATTAAAAAAAGAACAAGAGAATTTACATATAACGATGTCGTGTTCATTCACCAATGAACTCAAAATTGATCAGAGCGTAGCGCATAATGGAGTTTGTCTAACCGTTGTATCTAAAACGGATGATACATATACTGTAACTGCTATAAAAGAGACGCTTGACCGAAGTGATTTAGGTTTACTCGTACCGGGAAGTAAAGTAAACCTTGAGAGAAGCATGTTGATGAATGGTCGATTGGATGGCCATATTGTACAAGGTCATGTCGATCAGACAGCAGTTTGCTCTGAAGTGAAAGAAGCTGATGGTAGTTGGTATTTTACATTTGAATATTCTTTTGACAAGGAAATGGCCAAACGAGGGTATATAACAGTTGATAAAGGCTCCGTGACGGTCAATGGAGCAAGTCTCACAGTATGTAATCCAACCAACAATAGCTTTCAGGTTGCTATAATTCCATATACTTACGAGCATACAAATTTTCATCAAATCAAAGCAGGAACTGTTGTAAATCTTGAATTTGATATTATAGGCAAATATGTGAGTAGAATGTTGTCATTTTAACTCGTTTATTTTCTTTTTCGGCACATCAACAAACTATATTCCTGTTGTCGTTGTTAGTAAATCGATTATATAGGTCGTTGATTATGGAAAAGCTGAGAAAACAAATAAGAGAATCATTTTTTGATCCAATACTTCATTTTTTACCACTAATAGTATTTTTAGTTGTTGATGATTTTTGGGGGATGAATACAGCATGGAAAGTATCTTTTCCTCTTGCTCTAATTCTTTTAATTTATACTTACATCGTTTATAACCGGATTTTCATCTGGCATTTGATCTTTACACTAATATTTATTAGTGTAAGTATCATTGTTGGTATAGAAGTGTATCTGGCAATATTTAAAATTAGATTAGAACTTGTTTCGGAGATTGTCATATCTCTATTTCTATTTACATCTATTCTCTTTCGAAAGAAAATCCAAAAAAAGATTCTGAAAGTAATTCCTGATGTAATTCCAATGTCTAACAATTTCGAAGAATTGTATCGCGTTATTTGGGTATTCTTCTCGGTATTGCTTTTTTATATAACTTCATTTTTGCTTATTCAACTAATAGCCAACTCTCCCCCGCTTTACGAGCATATGTTGCAATATGTTTATGTGTGCATTATTCTTTTTCTTACTATATATGAAATACTCCGTGTTCAGATAATCAGGGCAAAACTACTTCGGGAAGAATGGTGGCCTATTGTAAACAATCAGGGCAAAATTATTGGAAGTATTCAGCATATAACAAGTTTGAATGACGAACGGAAATATATGCATCCGGTCGTTCGGGTATTAGTTGTAGATAAAGGAATGGTTCTGCTTCAAAAAAGACCCTATGATAGTTTGGTTTTTCCGGGACTGTGGGACACTGCAATTTCTGATCACGTAAAAATGGGTGAAACTATTGAGCAATGTGTTGATCGGGCATCAGAAAATCAGCTGTTAGATCGTCTTAAGTGTATGTATCTGGCAAATTATACGATAGAGGTTGAGCAAGAAAAACATTATGCCTTTTTGTTTGTAAGCTGTCAACAATCCGAGATAACATTCAATTCAGACCATTCAACTCATTTAAAATGGTGGACCCAACAACAAATAGAGGAAAATCTGGATACCGGTATTTTTACGGATAACTTTAAAATAGAATTTGAACTACTCCAACGAAGCGGTTTACTGGAAACCGGAAAGTGTGAATGTAGTTGTAAACTGCGAGATGTTATTTATCACCAATCAAATATAGCAAAAAGTCTGTAATTCAAATTTGATATGAGTAGATGGCAGGCTTTACTTACTCTTTAGCGTATTTACATCTAAATGGTATGCTTAGACTCAAAATCAATACATAAATGTAGCTTTTGAAACTTGCATTTCGTCTTTTTATATGTTAGATTGCTATTTAGCAACACCATACCTTATTGGTCCAATAATTGTTTTCTTTTATGTCAAGACATAATTTACAAATTAATATTCAGAACATATATGATGAATGCAAAAGTACCTTTTTACGAATTGGAGAAAGTCCGATTTATTATAAAAGACAGCTGCGAACTTGATATCGCTTATGCCTACGAAGATTTAGTGTTTTCCGAACATAGCTTATTCATTATCCAGTTTGATGAAGAAAAATCAAACACCCTGTATTGCTGGTTTAATAAAGATTGTATAGATGCTAACCGACATTCTATATTTAAGTCTTTAACCACTTCATCCAATTTAAATGGAATGAAAATTAGTTATAAAGGAAAATTTGAAATGACACAAAAAGAGGGTGAAGAACAGATCTCATTGAAATTTATCAAAAGCTATTTATATAATAAGCAATTGGAATCAGAACAATAATAATAGAGTTTTATTCTGGGTGATTCGCTGTTTTTTTCTTCGTCTTGTACCGTAGGATATTAATAGTAACTCCAATCGAAATTATAGTCAGCAGAATTTGCAACCAAAGCTTATCATTGACAATAAAAAATATACTGATGATATTGGATATCCACATCATACTTATTGCTGCTACTTTTCCATGCATAGAGATGGCTTTTTCTTCATGAAAATCCCGAATCAGCGATCCAAATATCCTATGGGTCATTAGCCAATTATGCAACTTGTCAGAACTCTTGGCAAATAGATAAGCAGAGAGCAGAACAAATGGAGTAGTAGGAAGTAATGGGAGAAAAGCTCCGATTATGCCCAATCCTAAACTTATTAAACCTAATAGTGCTAATATTTTTTTCACAACGAGCGTATTAAAATAAAATGCGCCAGATTCAACAAAATAAATCTGGCGCAAAAAAAACGAATCTGAGGAATGATTATTCAAATATTATCAAACCTCACCCATAGCCTTTTTAAATATTTTCTGTGCTTGTGCATAATCTAGTTTTCCACACGGACCTGAAATACAACCGCCTTCACAAGCCATGACTTCTATAAAGTTGCCTGGCGCTTTTCCTTTTGTATAAGCACGTAACAATCCTATATTTTTTTTGTTCAAATTGGCGACTTGAATTGGTTTTACGCCCAGTTGAGGATACATTTGTGCCACTGCTGAGATAACTCCTCCCGCTCTGGCAAATCCTCGTCCTGACATTGGAGCGCAGTCATGTTCTTTATCTGACGTTTGTATTTCTATCTCAAGTCCCGAAAAAATGGAATCCAATTCTTCAAACGTCAGAACATAATCCACAAGTTCATTGCCCTGCATTTCTTTTCTTTTCCCGACACAAGGCCCGACAAACACAATTTTAGCATCGGGATATTTGGCTTTTACCATTTCTGCAGTATAGTGCATCGGTGATTTGGTATGCGATACAAAAGGTTTCATCTCAGGTAAATGTTTATTCACTAATTCGATATAAGAGGGGCAACACGATGTTGTCATAAATTGTTGTCCACTTTCAAGTTTTTCATTTAGTTCCGCACCCTCCCTTTTGGTGGTTTCCATAGCCCCATAGGCCACTTCTATAGCTTCCATAAATCCTATTTCGCACACGGCATCCCCAATCTCGTCAATTTTGTTGTTGAATTGGGATTGAATAGAGGGTGCCATAATGGCTACTAACTTTTCATCGTGTTTTATAGCTTGTAAGATATCAAAAACCTGTGAAACTTCAAATATTGAACCAAATGGGCAAGCGTTTATGCACTTTCCACAATAGATGCATTTGGATTCATCAATATGTTCAATACCGTTCTCATCCTTTTGAATAGCTTTCACAGGGCAAGCCTCTTCACAAGGTATTGGAATATAAACAATAGAGTGATAAGGACATGCTTCTTTGCAAATTCCACAATTGATACATTTATTGTGATCAATATGGGCTTGTCCATTTTCCATAAAGCCAATAGCTTCTTTAGGACAATTCATATAACAAGCTCGGGCAACACAACCTTTACAAAGGTTTGTTATCACATAATTTGTTTTTACACAAGCAGTACAGGCTTCGTCAACTACAGTCAGGATGGAACTTTTCGGTGTAACGCGATTCAAGGCATTCTCAGCATATTCCGAAAGTGTTGTCAACTCGTCTACCTCTTCGTCGATGCTATATCCCAGAATTGGCAACATTTTGTATTTCAAAACAGCCCGTTCTTTATGAATGCAGCACCGGCCTCGTGCCTGACTGTTTTTTGGAGACATTTTAATGGGCAATCGATTTATTTCGGAAAGTAAAACCCCGTCCCTATACATCTTTATCAGTTTAGACATTAAGTCTCTACGTACAATCAGTGTGTTATTTACAAACGCCATTTGTATTAAGTTTTAATCTTTTTATTGTTTAGGGGCACAAAGGTAGTTATTTGTTTTCTTTCTGAAAATTACAACTATCAAATAAAAACATCCTTTTAAATTCTAATTCTTTCCAAAAAATAAAAGAATCAGCGGCTGTTTATATCAATTACATAGTCCGTTTACCGATAGGTGCAAGGTTTGCACGGCTGGATTTTGGTGAGCTTTTTTTTATTCCTGTAAAAATGAAATCTACAATACTATTTTTGTTCCGTTCAAATTCCATGCTTATATTTTGTCGGATATAAGGTACCTCGAGTCCTTTGATTGCATAAAATATAATCATGGACGATAAGTCTATATCCATCCGTTTAAAGATATTTTTTTCAATGCCTTCCGAAATAATAGAACGCAGTAAGGCGATTTCCATGACATCAATTTTACGACGTTTACGCTCCACTTCGTAGATGTCATGGAAAAAATCGGCACGGAGCGATCCGTTTCGTTCTACCACATTTTTCACAGCATCAAGATGGGTGAGTATATGGTTCGTAAGCTTTATGTCAGGTTCTGTCTTTTGAGTGGATACAACAGTTAGTCGATCTAAGATTGTATCTAATTCTTTATCAATAACAGCTTTGTATATTTCTTCTTTGTTATTGAAATAAGTATACAAGGTACGTCGTCCTTTTTTAGATGCTTCTGCAATGTCATTCATTGTTACATCTTTTTTGCCATTTTCGGCAAAAAGTTGGCGGGCAACTTCGATGAGCATTTTCTTTGTATTGGACATTTTGTTGGACATTTAAACATTTGGATTTACATTGTTATGCAAAGGTAATGAATTGTTTATAGAATTCCAATTCATTTTAGTCTCGTTTTTAATTAAAATGTTTATTATTTGAGGACTTTTTTGAGGTTATTATTATTTTGGGTTCACTATATTTAAGAATAAGTCTTATATTCCAAACAATTACCATAGCTAATATAACTCTCAAAGCTATTATCTATCCCGTAGAAAGACCTTATAGTGGTAAAAAGTAGCTATCTCCAAATAGCGGGTGAGTAATAGTTGCGTGGTAATGGTAGTTAGATTGAGTAGTTCTGTGTACACCGGCTAACCCCCTGAGACTTCCGACAAGTTCCCTGTACGTTCCGACAAACTCCCTGCGCTTTCCGACTAATCCCCTCCCGCTCCAGAAAGAAACCCTGTAACTTCCGACTAACCTCCTGAGGCTTTCGACAAGTTCACTATGCGTCCCGACAAACTCCCTGTGCATTCCGACTAATTCCCTCCCGCCCCTGAAAGAAATCCTGTGACTTCTGACTAACCCCCTGAGGTTTCCAACGAGTCCCCTGTGACTTTTGACAGCTCTGGATCATGTTCTGACGAAGACACAATGCGTTTACGCTTTCGCGATCTTCCTTTATTCAATTTTACTGTTCTTGCAAAGCATTTTCTTCTTCTTTATTTTCGCCTGTTACGTCGTAAAGCTAGTGACAGTTCTTTTTTCCATTCTGAACTGACGGTGAACAATCTTAACATTGAATAAAACTTAGAAAGAAATTAATTGGAAGAAGAATATCGAGAAGCCACAAACGGTTTTTGCAAGCTTGCAGAAAGAGGAGATAACACTGGGCAGAATCGGTTAGAAGTTGTATTTATTTTAATAGAAGACTATATAAAACAAGATAGGTTGTCTCGCGACAACCCAATCTTTAATTAACCTTAAATCTAATACCATGAAAAACACAGTGCAAATGTAAAGCGTTTTTTTATGTTGTACAACATATTTCCAATGTATTTTCGTCGAATTAACCACATTTAACCATACTCCTAAATTCTGCGGTATTGGATAGAAAACAACAACCTGATCACCATGTATTTATTTTGTGCGAATCCATGTTTGCGTCCGACCAATCCAGCCTCCCTTATCCAGTGATCCACGTACATTTATCTTTTCAGCACCTTTATCGAGTGTTATGTTACACTTGTAGATTTTCCCGGTTTTCGGATCCAGTATTGTTCCACCTGTCAGTTTACCGTCTTTTTCAATCATATCATTGATTACGATCATACCTGCAATAGGTTGGTCCTTTTTTGATCCTTCACATTCGGTGCAACGTTTTTCCGGGTCTTTGAAGAGTTTTTCAATTTTACCGCAATATTTTCCGGTAGCAGTTTTATAAATGCTAACAATAGATTTGGCACTACCATCTTTATCGTCGATGGTTTTCCATTTTCCGATTATTTTATCAGCTTGTGCAAATCCGGAGAAGCTAAATATTATCAGAAAGCTAAAGGGAATAAGTAGTCTTTTCATAAATTTGAGTTTTAATTTGTTTTACAAAGATATACATAATAGCAGTAATTGAAACTGGTATAAACACAAATATTTTTCAGTCAAAGAGACTTCCAATGAATCAAAATTGATAATTTTATTCGGGTTTTGCCGTCTTTTCCCTACTTTTGTGCAGAAAATAAGATTATCCTATGAGAACCAGTTATATTATTGAAAAAGAAGAATTAGAGTCGGTTATAACGCAGAGCGATATATGTTTTGTGGGAATTACAGAGGCTGACGGCTCCCCATATGTAATTCCAATGAATTTTGGATATTCAGACAATGAGATTATTCTCCACTCTGGCCCACATGGCAAGCATCTGGATTTGCTGGCTCTGAATAACCGCGTTTGCGTAACTTTTTGTACAGACGGGAAACTGGTTTATCAGCATCCCGATGTAGCTTGCAGCTATAGTATGCTCGCTAAAAGTGTGCTTTGCAAAGGTAGTGTCACCTTTATCGAAAACATGGACGAAAAAGAAGAAGCTATGAATATCACAATGAAAAACTATACCGATCGTCCTTTTAAGTATTCAAAACCTGCTTTGGAGAACGTCAAAGTGTGGCGGGTAAAAATAGATGAAATGACAGGCAAATCATTCGGACAAAACTTCAAGTAAAAGATGTGATTGTTATAAATTTTTGAGTCGCCGGCTTAGCACGCTATCCACTTTGTAGATATCGTCCCTGAATTGAACTTCACCTCTTGTATTCCGAAAGCACGTATTATAATCGAGTAAAACGGGAATACAAGGGCTTAATCTTATTCGGCTTATCTTCATTACTTTTGGATTAGAACTCAGCGAGTCTCGACCTATGGCACTTACAACATTGAGATCCATAGAATAACGGATTTTATCCAGCAACAGATTTTTCTTCTCTATTTTTTTGAGGTTGTCGGGTTTTACGTCCGCCAAACAGAAAGAGGCAAGATCTAAAGGCCTCTCCACCCGTACACAGCCATGACTAAGCGCCCGATTACTCCGATAAAATGCCCCTTTGGCATTGGTATCGTGCAAGTATACACTAAACCGATTACCAAAAACGAACTTGATTCGTCCCAATGAATTATTGCTTCCCGAAGCCTGTATTAGTTTGTAGGGCTGATTGGTTTTACTTACTTTTGACCAGTCAATGGTAGTTGGGTCAATTTCTTCTCCATGTCGGTAAACATGGATGTTGTGTCGTTCAAAATAATCTTCGTGTATTAAGGCGAGCTTTGCAATCTCTTTTACTACAATGCTGCTGGGCACCGTCCAGGTAGGGTTTATAATTAGTTGGTATATGCTACTTTGCAGAAATGGAGTACGATTATGAGGGGCTTTACCCACTACCACTTTCATCTTTAAGGCCACACTGTCGTTTCTAAAGGCAGTCAATGTCATATCTGCCACATTGACACGTATATATTTAGAACCAAGAGATTTTATTTTCCAGCGTAATCGTTCGAGATTTACATTTATTTTGTCGACGTATTGTGCTGAGTCCGGGTTGTTTTTGAACTTTTTCTTTAGCTCTTGTAAAACCAGGTAATTTTCGTCGGTAGGCTGAGCCTTTGATAAGTGGCTGAACAAATAATTGGCTATTCCTTTTAAATAGCTGTTGGTAAAAGTCTCATTGATCTGTAAAGTTTGAAAATAATAATTCGGACAGGTCTTTTTCGGATTAATAAAGCCAAAGCGAAGTCCTCCGCAATATTCGAGATATACCCTTGAAGCGGTCAATTCAATTTCGGCCAGTTGGTTGTAGCTCAGCTTTTGTTTTACAAGCTGCTTTTTCAGCGATGAAATAGTTTTAAACCCGAATTGTTCCGGGCAGAGTCCGTGCTCTTGTACCTGCGATATAAACAGAAGTAAGGTATCAAGTTTGAATGAATTGATAGGTTGCCTGGTCCAGAGAGGTTGATAGCTGTGAGTAGAATACCATTGTTTCGTCCATTTAGCAGCAGGGTCTGTGCGCTTGGAATCCTGAAAGTGGGCTTTGATAGCCGAGCTTAATATTGCAGTATCAATCTGATTATAATCAGGAATAGAGTTAAAGATGGCACGGCCGGAGTTTTTACACGATACTGATGTGAAGATGACAACTATCAATATAGAATAAAAATGGAAAGTTTTCATACAAAAAAATGGTTTTGGAGAATGCCTGTTTCTATAGTTGGCTAAAGTTTCGTTTTCCCGTTTTTGATTTCCTCTCTTTCGGCAATCGCTATACCGAAATAAATCTCAATTCGAGGAATATAATTTGCAAAAGTACTGTTTATTGATTAAAACCGCAGTAGGTTTCATTATTTTTTGGCATAGCAATTGAAATAAAGCGTAGAAAACGAACTAAAAAATAGCTAAAAATCTTTTTATAAATACTTTAGTTATTCTGTTCTATTCTGTATAATCGTAAAATTCGAATTATTGCCATATTGGCAGTGTAATATCCGTAATATAATGAGTAATCCTTTTGACAATTTGTTTTCTGATGATATGTTGGGCTCGTCCGATATGTTTCCTATAATTTCATTAGATGAACGTTCGTACGATCTGAACATCATTTCAGGCGACATTCTTCCTATCCTCCCGTTGCGAAACATGGTTCTTTATCCGGGGGTACTTCTTCCGGTGTCTGTCGCCCGTTCAAAATCATTGAAGCTGGTACGCGAGGCACACGAGAATGATGCACTGATCGGAGTTTGTTCCCAGGTAGACAAAAAGCAAGACGATCCTACCATCGATCAGTTGTTTCCTCTGGGAACAGTGGCCAGCGTGGTACGCATTTTAGAAATGCCGGACAACTCAACTACGGTAATTCTTGAAGGTAAACGACGTTTTCGCTTGGGAGAGTTGGATTCAACCAAACCGTATATGAAAGCCAAAGTAGATTTGCTCGATGATGTTTTACCCGAGCTGGCCGATGGATCTTTTGGGGCTTTAGTGTCGTCGATAAAAGATTTGGCCATCAATATAATCAACGATTCAGGAGCTATCTCTCCCGAAATGGGTTTTGCCATCCGCAATATTGAAAATCCGGTATTTCTGATCAATTACGTTTGCGTTAACTTCGGTTTGAGCGTAAAGGAAAAACAACGCCTGCTGGAAATCGACGATATAATGACTCGCGCCTACCAGTTGCTAGAATTATTGAACAAAGAAGCTCAATTACTTGAGATCAAGATGTCTATTCAAAATAAGGTGAAAGAAGGCATTGATCAACAGCAGCGTGAATACTTTCTGCAGCAACAAATGAAAACCATTCAAAACGAATTGGGTGGTGGTTCGGTAGAGCAGGAAGTAGCTGACTTCAGGGAACGCGCCAAAGAAAAGAAGTGGGGTGAACCTACGGCAAAGATCTTTGATAAAGAATTAAAGAAACTCGAACGCATGAGTCAGCATTCGCCCGACTACTCTACCCAACTGAATTATATAGAAACCATGCTCGATTTGCCATGGAATGAATATACCAAAGATAATTTCAACCTGAAGAATGCTCAGAAAACGTTGAACAAAGATCATTTTGGCATGGACACAGTGAAAGATCGTATTTTGGAACACCTGGCTGTACTGAAGTTGAAAGGCGATATGAAATCGCCAATTATTTGTTTATATGGCCCTCCGGGAGTTGGAAAAACGTCGTTGGGTAAATCCATTGCGGCTGCTCTAAACCGGAAATACGTGCGTGTTTCGCTGGGTGGATTGCACGATGAAGCTGAAATTCGTGGTCATCGTCGTACTTATATAGGAGCCTTGCCTGGACGGATTATGCAGAATATCCAAAAAGCTGAATCGGCCAATCCGGTTTTTGTGCTCGATGAGATTGATAAAATTACGACCGATTATAAAGGTGATCCTTCGTCGGCTTTGCTTGAAGTGCTGGATCCCGAACAAAATACAGCTTTCCACGACAACTATTTGGATATCGACTTTGATTTGTCGAAGGTGTTGTTTATTGCCACAGCCAATAATTTAAGCACAATTCCACGTCCATTACTGGATAGGATGGAGTTGATTGAAGTAAGTGGCTACACGCAGGAAGAAAAGGTGGAAATTGCCCGTCACCATTTGGTACCTAAAGAGCTGGCTAATCATGGATTAAAAGATACTGACTTTAGTATTTCAAAACCAGTACTAAATAATCTGGTTGATGCCTACACACGCGAGTCGGGGGTTAGAGAGTTGAACAGACAGATAGCCGGACTGATGCGCAAGGTGGCAAAAAATGTAGCTACCAAGGAAGCATATAATGTGGAAGTGAGTGCCGACGACCTGAAGACTTATTTAGGTGCTCCGCGCTATAGTCGTGATAAATATCAGGGAAATGAATATCCCGGAGTAGTAACAGGTCTCGCCTGGACGCAGGTAGGAGGCGAAATTTTGTTTATAGAGTCGAGCCTGAGCAAAAGCAAATCGCCGCATTTGACCCTTACCGGAAATCTGGGAGATGTGATGAAAGAGTCGGCTATGCTTGCTTTGGAGTATATAAAGGCACATGCCGACAAATTGGGTATTGACAGTCAACTTTTCGAAGACTGGAATGTACATATTCATGTTCCTGAAGGGGCTATTCCGAAAGATGGTCCTTCGGCAGGTGTCACTATGGCTACAGCTTTGGTTTCGGCTTTTACCAAACGAAAAGTGCGCAAAAATCTGGCTATGACAGGCGAAATTACCCTGCGTGGCAAGGTACTTCCCGTGGGTGGAATCAAAGAAAAGATTCTGGCTGCCAAGCGCGCTGGTATCACTGATATTGTTTTGTGTGCCGACAATCAAAAAGACATTGATGAAATTAAACCAGTCTATTTAAAAGGACTCAAATTCCATTTTGTAAATGATATTATGGAAGTGATTGATTATGCTCTTTTAAAATAATAGTAAGTAAAGAAAAAAGGTCTGTTGAAATAATATTTGACAGACCTTTTTTCTTTACCCTCTGCTCTAGTTTCAGTTTTTGAAGATTAAGTATTAAACTATTAACCTAAGATCTTTCCGTTTTTATCGGATTGTCGTGGAAAATGGTTAATTTTGCAGTTCAACTAATTTTGTACATATAAAAAACTATTGAAGTGAAGAAACATTTTTTTTTCGTAGCAATAGCCTCTATAGGCTTATTGTTCACAGCTTGTAAAACCATGCAAATAGACAAACCGACAGAGTCCTATTTGCCTTCTAATCTTGCACCTGCTCTGTCCGAACTGCCCTTGCCGGTAGAGCTTGATGTAAAAAAGCTGGAAACTGCTGTCAACAAGAAACTGACTGGTCTGATTTACGATGGCACCAAGATTGCCAATAAAGATTTGTCGGTAAAAATATGGAAAGCACAGAACTTTACTTTTTCTATCCACAACAATGTAATCGAATACCGTATTCCTTTGAAAATATGGACGAACTTTACATGGAAAGTTCAGAAGTTTGGTTTAACTCTGGGCGATCATTATGAAGCTACAGGAAGCATTGCCCTGACTTATAAAACGACCATTAGCATTGATAAAAACTGGAAATTGGTGGCTAAAACCTCGGGCTCGGGTTATGAGTGGTTGCAAACTCCCAAAATAAATGCAATAGGTGTAACGGTTCCGGTTACTCCGGTGGCTAATCTGGCACTTACGCAATGCGATAAACTGATAACCGACGAAATTGATAAATTGCTGGCTCAGTCTATCGACTTAAAGAAATATGTGAATAGTGCCTGGACCGAAGTGCAAAAACCCCGTCAGGTAAGTGCAGAGAACGATCTTTGGTTGCGTGTAACTACTAAGGACGTGTATGTTTCGCCTTTCACTACAACAGGTAATAAGCTGAATCTGGCTGTGGCACTACATGCTCAGATCGAATCATTTATGGGAGCTCAACCGGGAGCAAATGCTTCTGTGGCTTTGCCTGACTTTAAATACGTCAACCATCCGGCTCAACAGTTGAATTTGAATGTAGGTGCTGATGTTACTTTTGCCAAAATTTCGGAAATGGCTAAAAAGCAATTACAAAATAAAACATTCAATGAAGGTGGGAAAACGATTACTATTACCGATTTATCTATTTTCGGGAGCGGAGGAAAAGCTGTTTTTGTAGCTGATGTTGTAGGTTCGTTCAAAGGACGTATCTACTTCACCGGAAACATGGTATACGATCCGGAAAAAATAGCGGTTGCTATTACCAATCCTGAATTTAGTGTAAAAACATCCAATGCCCTCGTAAAATCGGCCAGCTGGTTGCTTCACGGTATGATTTTGAAAAAAATCACTCCATACCTCACTTATCCTATCAGCGATACCCTGGAAAAAATGAAGACCGATGCCAATAAGATGTTGGGTAACTATACGATTATGGAAGGTGTAGCTTTACAAGGAAAAATGAATAGTCTTACTGTTACCGATCTAACCCTGGTTCCGGGAGCAGCCCGAGTGCAAGCCAATGTAAAAGGGAGTGTGGCTGTAAAAGTACAGGATTTGAAATTCTAACTAAGTTTGACTCGCATTCGAACGCGAAAGCCCTTGGATAACTAAGATAAAACAAAGGCTTATTTTAATATAAAACCGACTGTAAATCGAGATTACGATTTACAGTCGGTTTTGCTTTTATTATTTTCACCGAAATAAAGTATCTGGTAAAATAGGAATCTGTATTTTCAGAATTCAGTCTATTTTCGCAACAGACTGTTGCTACTACTAGCAACAGCCCGTTGCTCGAGGCTGCAACACCTCGTTGCTAGTAGTAGCAACGATATGGTGTAAGTTTTGCACATTTAAAGCCGTCTCAAGCCACTATTCCACTCGCCCACCTCGCTCAACGCGTTGCTCGGTTTTCAGAGGATTGGCTTTTATTTCATCATTCCATTTTCTGCTTTGATAAACATCGTATGCCAGATACAAAGCCTGACGGAACGATTCTTCAGAAGCCAGATTTTTTCCGACAATGTCGTAAGCCGTTCCATGATCGGGCGAAGTGCGAATCACAGATAAGCCTGCGGTAAAATTCACCCCGGTATCCATCGATACGGTTTTAAACGGAATAAGTCCCTGATCGTGGTACATAGCCAACACACCGTCAAACTTATCGAAATTTCCCGAACCAAAAAATCCATCGGAAGGATAAGGCCCTACACAGAGAATTCCTTTCGATTCAGCTTTTTTCATTGCTGGAATAATGACCGTTTGTTCTTCATCGCCAATAACACCATTGTCACCTGCATGCGGGTTCAATCCCAGCACAGCAATACGAGGACGACCAATGGAAAAGTCTTTTTTCAACGATTCATTAAATACGGTAAGCTTATCAACAATAAGTTTTTCTGTCAATTCCGTTGCAATTTTACTTACCGGAATATGACCGGTGACTACTGCCACACGCATCACATCGTTTATCAGCATCATTAATGCAGGCGTTCCGGTTCCGAACTTTTCTTCCAGATACTCTGTATGTCCGGGAAATTTAAAGTTAGCCGACTGGATATTCTTTTTATTTATGGGAGCTGTAACCAAAGCCTGTAAGCCTCCGCTTCTCAGATCTTCGGTAGCGCGTTCCAGAGCAGCCAAAGCAGCTTTTCCGGCATCTGTTGTTGATACTCCCAAATCTACTTTAATGTCATCATCTACACAATTGATTATGTTGACACGTTTGGGATTAACTTCTTCGAGAGAGTTTATCACATTTAAATTAAAACCCTGAAGATCCAAATTCTTACGGTGGTATGCAGCAACTTTATGAGAACCGTAAATCACAGGAATAAATGTTTCGAGCATACGACTGTCAGCCAATGTTTTGAGGATGACTTCGTAACCAACACCATTGATATCACCGTGAGTAATGCCGATAATGATTTTTTCTGTTTCCATATTCTTTTGTATTTTACTGATACTGTATGGTTAATTGTTTTATTGTTTGGTTACTTTATAATTACAACGCCAAAAGTTTATTTTGCCATCGGTATTTTAGGAGTTGCAAAAAATGTCAACACCGATTCCATTAATTTAGCCCGATCGCGCTCTGATTGAATAGTTTCGAATGGAAAACCAAAACAACAGGTTTTATACATTCCCGAAAACGCAACAGCTGCACTCGAATTATTTTCAGTATACCGACAAATAGTAAAACTACCTTCGCCTGCAGGCTCAATGGCATCGGAAGATTCAACAAAATAGGATGTCGAATTGGGTTCACTGTAAAAACTCAAATCAGTTTTCTTAAATGATTTATACGGAGAACTGATTACAGTTACGTTTCCGGTCACACTCGCCTGTGAAGTTCGGAATTTGTATTTCAACACATTTTCAATAAATTGCCGGTCTTCAGGAAGTGGCTTAACGCTCTCGCACAAGTCAGAGCCTAAATAAGCTCCACTGACAAAGACGCTTCCACCCTTCAGACAATAGGACTGAATTGACTGCTGCAAAGCTAATGGAAAAGTTTTAAATTCAGGTGCATTTTTAGCATTTCCTACGAAAGTTTGCTTTTGTTTACCCATTATCAAATCAACAACTTTATATTGATTCAAATCAATATCAGAAGTTAAGATAGCTTTTTCCGAACAAGACACAAAAGAATATCCTGCCGACTTAATTGCCCGCCCATGCAAATATGGATAATCAAATGTGTTACCGGCAATTACCTTCATCTCATAATTGGCATGACTAGCCCCGAAGCCGGGGGCATCATCACTCACCCAAGGATCTTTTCGCTTAAAATCATATTGCTTTCCCACAAACGATATTTCAGAGTGATAAGGCACTCCCGCATCTTTATCGTTGATAAAGCCGGCACATGTATCCGAAAAGAAACTGGCAGGGGCACTGAGTCGATTAAAGCCGTTTACAATCAGCACTTCGCCTTTTTCATTCAACGCGCGGTAAGCTGACAGAATTTCGGACGGAAAGCTTTCGCCACCTTTATTAAGCGCCGTTACTTTGAAACTATAAATCCGCCCGGGTACAATAGTCATTTTGATTCTGTTGGTATTGAGCAATACTCCATTATCAAAATCACCATCGTCAACACGTGTATAAATCACATACTGTTCTGCTTTAGCAGTTGGCTCAAGGCTATCGTTTACAGCCATCCATTGTATTTCAAGTTTATTCTTTTCCACAAAACGGCAGCTGAACTGATCAACAGGAAGTGGCTGAACCACATAATCCGTTTTATTGGTTGCAGATAGATATTTCAGCATTCCCTTATACACTGATCGGCTCACCGCAAAACGGAAGCGCGGGTCGAGTCCGTAACGCATATCGGCAAAGTTCTGATGCGAGAGTAACTCAAGCAACATCGTGGGCACTTCGGGTACACGCGATTCGCTGTATGATTTGTTCCACATTTCACGGCGCGTCCATTCTGGCGCAAATTGTCTGCGAATATCACTGACTATCTGAGTTTGTATTATATCTGTCAAATCGCGCGAAGCCCAACGCGAGACGCCGTTTTCAAAGGTCGTTTTTCCGTTACTGTTTTGCACCGTATAAATTCCCAATGTACCGATAATTGAATCCTGACGCGAAGTCCCGGCATCGCTATGAAAAGCAAGTGCCAGATCGATAGGAATATTCAGACCTTTTCGGGTTGGAGCGTTTTTCGATCCACCTACCAGATAATTAACCCAGAATCCCCGCGACTGAAAATCGTCCAGATAATCATTTTGTCCTTTAGTACGGCTATAAATACTATCAGGGATACCAGCCCATTGCAACCAATACCGGGCTGCCTCGGTATAACGGGGATAATGACTAATCTGAGGCTCTGGAATCACAACCGGTTTTGAAGTGGTGCTATCAGTTGTTTGCATCGCAGCAACCGGCATAGCAAGCGGGCTTCGGGCCATATTGCCCATGCCACCACCAAACTTCACGGCATCAGCAGTCACCACAGTTTCATTATCGGAACTCAGATTGGTCAATACAACTTTGTTGTCGTGATTTCGCCCTTTATCAAAATAGAAATGCCCCAGATACAGCCATGTTCCGCCATTCATGGTTTGATTAACCGTAAATTCAGTTTTACCTCCTTTGTGATAGACTGTATAATGAGCTGAAGTTGTACTGTTCGGTAATGTTTTGTATGAAACATACACCGCATACCGCCCCTCTTCCGGAATACTTGGCACCCACTCCACGCGGCTCACTTCATCCGGATCAGTAACCGTCTGAGCTTGCCGAAAAGTCCCTAATGTAAATGGATTATCGCCCTGCAAGTAGAATTTTTTAGTATCACCAAAGCCCGGCTCATCGCCTTTTCTCCACTTTTTCCGATCGCTTTGTTCTCTGTAACGCGAAGAATAATCACTGGCATCATTGTCAACAATCACTTCATTGGTTTGAGTATCCCGCTCGCGGGGAAGCAATACATTGGCGCCTGCATTTTCCAGCATAGGTACCAAATAAGGCAATACGTAAGATTGTGTATACAAATCCTCTACAACCTGAAAAACACGGGCACGCTGCCATATCCAACGAGCTTGTTTCTGGTCATAATATCTACCGTGACTTTGCCAAAGGGCAATGTTCCGGTTTTGCAATCCGTTTTGAATATCAAACGGGCGCGAAATATTTTTCACCAATGGAGGAACCTGAGAAGAAAAGCGGAAAAGCCGGCTTGAATCAACTCCCGAGGTACGAAAAAGATTGGGAATCAAATCTTCTATTTTTTTATTTTTTACCTGACAAACAATACCGTATGATTGATATTTAGGGCCTACGATTTTAGCTATAGCATTATAAATTCGTTGAACATTGTCGGGCCGAAAAGGGATGTATGCTAGTTTTTCATTCACATCCACATGAATGGTGCTTGTTTTGGCATTGGCATAAAAATCAACAACATTCACACGGCCAATAAGTATATAACTATTTGCAATGACCGTAAGCGAATCAGAAATCTGAACCTCAGGTTTCTTTTGTCCATAAGATATGGTTGTTATTCCCAAAATCAGAGCAAGAACAACATAACCATTTTTTAAATATTGTCTCATATTTTTCAGTTACGAGTTACACATGTAAACAACGACAGCCATAATCCATGTGTCTTATTCCTCTTTTTTCTTTTTTTCGTTTTCTAAGGTAGACAACATACCGCACGCAGCAAAAATATCCTCGCCCCGCGACCGACGTATGGTGGAAGTCACTCCATTGCTGGTTAGATAATCCCGAAAGAAAGTCATCTTCTCGGGGGTAGAGCTCCTAAGATCAATGCCGGGAATAGCATGAAAACGAATCAAATTAACCCGACAATCAATATTTTTCAGTATTTTCACCAGCTCCACAGCATGACGCATGGTATCATTTACTCCATCAAATAAAATATACTCAAATGACACACGACGCTGTTTGCTGAAATCGTGCTTCCGAAGTTCTTCCAAAACACTGGCAAGTGGATAAGATTTCTCAACAGGCATCAACTCTACCCGTTCGTGTGTAAAAGGAGAGTGCAGACTGATGGCCAGATGGCAGTTCGATCTTTCCAGAAAAACCTTCATTCCGGGAATGAGTCCGATAGAAGAAACAGTTATCCTGCGTGGGCTCCAACCGTAGCCATAATCGGCTGTCAAAATATCCAACGATCGCAGCATGGCCAATGTGTTATCAAAAGGTTCTCCCATGCCCATAAACACCAGGTTCGTCAGTGTCTCAGCTTCGGGAATAGACATGATTTGATTCATAATCTCCGTTGTACTGAGTTGTGCTACGAATCCCTGTTTACCGGTCATGCAAAACTTGCAACCCATCTTGCATCCCACCTGCGATGAAACGCAAAGAGTCGCCCGGTCTTCATCCGGAATATAGACTGATTCTATAAAATGACCATCCTCTGTTTGGAAAAGATATTTCTTAGTTCCATCTTCCGATTCAACTGCCTGAACCGGCAACTTGCGACCCACTTCATATTTTTCATCCAGCAAAGCTCGATTTTTGGCTGACACATTGGTCATTTCATTTACCGTAAAAACGCGCTTTTTGTAAAGCCATTCTGAAATTTGTTTGGCTGTAAAAGCCGGCATTCCTAATTCAGATACTATCGCTTTTAATTCATCGAGGGTTTTGCCTACGAGTGCTATTTTATTCATTATTCAAATACTTGGTTGCTTATAAAAAAGAAGTCGTTATTTATATTACAGCTTTACGCTTAATTCTTAATTTTTCTCTTTGCGCAAAGTTACATAAACTTGATGACAAAAAGAAAACGGAATGAAATTACTCATCCCGTTTTCGGCATATTAGAAATTATATCGTATAACTTAGAAGAAATTTAATCGATTATCTACAATATCAGCTTTATCTTTCAAATCCTGAAGAATGATATAAGGCAATGCATATCCCATACGACCATTCAACTGCATTTTTTCCAGATTTACATTAAATGGTTGTGGATTTTCTAGTTTATTAGAAGTACGAATAACATAAACTCCGGCATTTCCTTTTATAGGTGCAGAAACTTTACCTAAGGCAACAATCGAAGATTTACCAATTACTGTTGGTTCAAAGCCTGCACGTCCAAATTGATAAGAAGCAAAGTTCACCGCTGGTGCTGTTTTGACAGAGTCTTTCAGAAAAGCAGCCAGACCTTCCAACGAACCTGTTTTACCCAATTGTGCCGACAAGTTTTTAATGATCAACTCAGCTTTTTTATCTTTAATAATTTCAGCTTTTAATTGATCTGAAACTTTGTCTACCGAACGATAGCCCTTTTTGTTTAGTTCCTTTGTCATAACGACTACGAATTTTGTTCCGCAATCAAACACATCCGAAACCTCATTTTTACTGCTTTTAAATACCCAACGGAGAATTGGTCTTGATTGGTTGATATCAGCAATTTTTTCAGTGGTCTGCGGAAGCTCATTAGCGGGACGAACCAAATAACCTTTTTCCTTAGCTTTTTTACTGAAATTATCTGAGTTCAAATCAACAGCAAACTGTTTTGCATCATTATAAATCTTACTGTATGATTTACTACTTGGCACCACTTTACGATTCAGAATAGCTAATTTTACTTTGCTGCGGGCTGGAGTTTTATCCATTACCTGCATAATCTGAACTCCTTGAGTATTCTTAATTGTGAATACTTCATTTTTGGCTTTAGTAAAAGCCTGAGCAGAAATTTCTTTATCTACTCCCTGAACTCCATCCTGCAACCAACCAATTTCACCACCATTAGCGGCAGTTTGTTTTACTGCTGAGTATTTTTTAGCCAAAGCAGCAAAATCACCACCTCCTTTAATTATAGCTACCAAACTATCGGCTTTACCCGCATCTGCAGTGGTTAAAAAGATGTGACGTAATTTCACTGAATCGGATTGCATAATACCTGATTGCATGATGCGAGCCATTGTATAAGTATCGTTTGCGAAAACCGGACCATAGATAGCACCGGTACTACCACTAAATGCAAAACCTTTCAAAGCTGCAGGAACAGTTTTTTCAGAATAGTTGTGACCGTCGTACATAATATCCGAATTTGAATTTACTAAGCCAGCAACATCTGTTGTAGTTCTAAACTCAGGAGCCAATTTATTGATCCAGTTTTCAGCTTCTTTGTAATCTTCTTTCTGAGGTTTAATATCAAAAGCTACATAATCAAAAGAACAGTTTGCTTCTTGCTTGTATTGCTCTTTTTGTTTGTTGTAGCGATCTTTAATCTCGCTTTCACTTACTTTTATGTCAGCATCCGGAACTGTAAAATAAGGTTGAACCACATAAGCTACATCCACAGTGGTTTTACGATCCTGAAAACTCATTTTCGCATCAAGGCTATTAGCAGAAACGGCTTTAGAAATTAATGCATTGTATTTTTCCTGAAGAATGCTGTTTTTTACATTATTTTCCCAGAATTTCCAATAGCTTTTGGCCTTTTCAATTTGTTGTTTCATTTCCTCACTGGTAGGAGCCTGTTCCAAACTATTCAAGAACTGAATTAAAGCCGGACGACTAAACTGACCATTTTCACCTGCAAATGAACGACGTTGTTGGATCATTGGGTGAATGTTGTTACCAATCAATCTATCCGAAAGCTCATCCGGACTTACAGCAAGACCTAATTTTTTAGCTTCTGCATTCAAAATTCGTTCATTAACCATACTTTCCCAAACCGATTGACGAAGTTGAGCTGTAACTTCTTCACCTAATTCGGTTCTTCCGGTTTCAATTTTGTAAACTTCAGTCATTTGGTCAATAGCAGCCGTATAGTCTTTGATATTAATATCATCACCAACAATTTTTGCAACTGTTTCTTTTGATTTATTAAAAAAGGTAGACCCTTCTTTCAGAAAGTCTCCTACAATAAAGGCTAATAGCGCAAGCCCTACCACCGCTACAAGTAAAACTCCCTTGCTTCTAATCTTATCTAATACTGCCATTTTCTTGAAATTAATTTATATTTTTTGGTTTGATTTTTCCAATGAATTTGAGGGCACGAATATACAAAAAAAAAGTTTACGAAGTTGTAAATTCTAAATTTTTCTATATTTTTTAGCGAAAACAGGCATGACTAATATCCGGTTCCAACTTTTACCAACTCAATTCTATTATTTGTTACTTTTACGCATTTAATTGTAAATCCTTCTATCCTGATAATTTCATTCAATTTAGGAAAGTGCTGATGATTATGCAGGATAAATCCGGCAATTGTTTCGTAATCATCAGATTCCGGGATATTCAGTTTAAAACGGGTATTGATTGTTTCTACGTCTAGTCTCCCGGAAAACAGATATTCATTCTCTCCTGTTTGCTGAGCTACGTAATCCCGGTTATCATGTTCATCTTCTATCTCGCCGAAAATTTCTTCAATTATATCTTCGAGTGTTACAATTCCGGCAGTTCCGCCAAATTCATCAACTACAACAGCTATACTCTTTTTCTGCAACATAAAAACCTTCATCAGCTTTTGTGCCGCCATGTTTTCGGGCACTATCGGAATCTGGTTAATCCGCTTCTTCCAGTCATTTTGATGTTCAAACATCTCAGACGAGTGTATATAACCAATAATATTATCAATATCACCCTTATAAATTGGAATTTTCGACAATCCTGTTTCTATAAAAGTTTCTTTCAGCACTTCTACTGTGGTGGTTTCATACTCTAATGCAATAATATCTGTTCGTGGTACTGAGCAATCACGCAACTTCACTTTGGAAAAATCAAGAGCATTTTGAAATATCTTCACTTCATTTTCAACTTCCTTTTCGCTTTCATTATTTTCAAAGCTCTCCTGAATTAAAAAATTAAGGTCTATACGCGAAAAAACGTTTTCTTGAGTTTTCTGACTTATTTTCACTCCAAAGAGTCCCAACATTTTCATTGATATCCACGTACTGAATCGAGAGACTGGATATAAAGCAACATAAAAAAGAAGCAATAGCCAGGAAAAGAGGCGCAACCACAAATTCGGATTTATCCTAAAGATTGTTTTCGGAAGAAATTCTCCAGTAATCAGAACAATAGCTGTAGCCAGAATAGTTTGTATAAAAGTGATCAGAAGTTGATTACCTAACGGGCTTAGCCAGGGCGTCATCACTTCAGCCATGAGCAACCCATAAATTACCAAACTGATATTATTCCCCACCAGCATAGTGGAAATAAACTGCTGTGGATTTCGATAAAAAATAGATAAAATGGAAGACGTCAGATTTCGCTGCTTCTTATCCAATTCAAAACGCAATTTATTTGAAGTGACAAAAGCAATTTCCAACCCCGAAAAAAATGCGGAGAAAATCAACGTTAGTAAGATGAGTACAAAACTATCCAAAATTATTCTTTCTTTGAAATATGATTGCCGTTTGAGTGCAAAGATACAATCTTTTACATAGTTTACATCTGTCTTATATAGAATTTACGCAGAAATACACGATAAATTCGAAGGAGAATTAATTCAAATCACAAGGGGTTCATAAGAAGTAAAACTCGAAAAAAATATTTATTTTAATTATAAAAAGCTAGTAATATGCGCTTTGAAAACGTGGAAATAAATAAAATCGTATTTATTCTTATGCACATTTGCAGGTTTAAAAAAAAGCCGTATCTTTGCAACCGCTTTTGAAAAACGATCTAGTAGCTCAGTTGGTAGAGCACATCCCTTTTAAGGATGGGGTCCTGGGTTCGAACCCCAGCTGGGTCACCTGTTATAAAAAGCCTAATACAAAGTTGATGATCTAGTAGCTCAGTTGGTAGAGCACATCCCTTTTAAGGATGGGGTCCTGGGTTCGAACCCCAGCTGGGTCACAAAATTTAAAGCCTTTCAATTTATTTTGAAAGGCTTTTTTCGTTATTCAAGGCTAAGTATGGGGAATCTAGTCAGACTATCGTTCCAACGGAACTTTTTTAAACAGCCCATTTGCATCAACTTTTTTGGGCTGGCAATAAACCGAACAACCGGTCAGGATGCTGCTTTTATGTGGATGCTGTTGCCGGAAAATAAGGCTATTATTATTAATGCCGTTGTACCCCAAAGTACTAATCGCATACATATTACAATAATAACGGGATGCTTATATAGTTCTTCTTTTAGGTAAATAAGTAGGTTTGACATGTAATTTAATTATTAGTTATAAATGATAAATTATTAATGATCAATAATAAGCCTCATCGTCTATATGTTTAACCTGTAAGTATTGTTTTATCGAACAAGAGAGATTTTCATTTATCGTTTAGTCTATTTCTAAGAGCGTAACCAACTGCCCCGCTTTGCAGTTAAGGACAGTTGGAAAGCTCCAGAGAAATGAAGTAAAACAGACGAACCGCATTTCACAATGCCTGTTCGTTGGAGAGAGTAACCAACTAACGGTTTCTAACCTTTCAACAAAGAACAGTTGGTAACTTCTAAGAAATCAAGTAAAAATAAAAGAACTGCATCATGCACTTTACAATGCCTGCTCTTTTTCGGTTATATGCCCCGGTAAGTCGGAAGCACGGATAATAATTTTATCGCTGGTCAGCATGTTGTTGTCCGCTGTAGCGGTATAGAGCCAGTCCAAACCTCCCAGTGCCGATTGTGCCAAACCGTGCTCTACCTCCGTGCCATCTTCATTGAGAATGGTAACGGAAACTTCGGCCACTTTAAAATCGTCTGTAACTGTGATGGTAATGGTACTACCCACCTTACCTGTGTATTTGCTAAGATCGATTTCTTCAATATCCGGCGCATGCATAAAATCGGCAACCGCTACGTTATAAGCTGATTCACCTTCGTCGGCAGCATCTTTGTAAGCCTGCTTGGTTTCGGGGTTAGCAAGTGCCGACTTGGCGTAAATAGTAGCTTGTTGAAAGCGTTTTTGCTGCCCTTTTTGAGCTGCAGACAATTCTCCGGTACGTTCTTTGGGCGTGCTTGCCACAACGGTTTTTCCATTTCTGTTGCGAAATACGATGAGATCGCCGACTTTACCACTCAATCCGTGAGTAATGATGTTGTTTTTTGATTCTGCCATAATTTCAATTTAATTCATAATTTTTAATTCATAATTCATTATTGTTTTGGTATATTTATAGGCTTTTGTTTGTATATTGTTACATTTGACTTTTTGCTTAGCTGTATCTTGTCTGTATCTAGTCTGTATCTAGTCTGTATGCTATCTCTATCTTGAGTATATATGAGAATTTATGCAGAAACTAACAACGAGCCCTTTTTTATGCCTTAATTTTTAATTAGTCTGGGTACGAGTTGAAGTCGTCTTCGACTTTTTCGAGTTGACCTTTTTAGCTCCACTTTTCCAAAGTCCCATGCTTTGGAAAAGTGGGAGCTGTTTTTTATATTCGCGATTCAGAGATCACGAGACCCGGTTAGTTCTTTCGGTTTATTTAGTAAAATAAACCAATCCACTTTTAGAATCACCCTGGAATGTCAGGTAATAGCCGGTTGATACGGCTTGCACCACCTTCAGGCTGGTTAAGGTAATATCAGGACTACCTACTATCTGTAGTTTGCCACCGG
>DAIQOQ010000323.1:0-2891 GCA_036787795.1 Paludibacter sp.
AGGTGTGCAATGTCTTTACTTGATAAGTTAAGACGCAGATAGGCACAAAAACGCAGATCGTTGGATGTGAGTTCCGGGTAAGTGGTGTGCAGGTTGCGGAAGAAATTCTCATGTATCCGGTCGAAATTGGTTTGGAAAATAGCCCAGTCATCTTCCGACGACAGGTTCTCGTCCAGCAACCGAATCAGTTTATCGTAGTATTTATTCGGATACTGTGTGCCAAGAGCTTGTTTCTGAGCAATAACTTCTTCCTTAATATTGACCAATATCTCATTTTTCTTGATGATAGTCATGGTCGACTCGGCTAGTTCTTTGCTTTTTACAGTTAGTTCCGATTCCAGTTTGTCTTTGCGGAGTGCAATAATCTGTTGTTCGCGTTTCTCTATTTCTTTTCTTCGTATTTCTTCCTGTTCCTGCTTAATCTTTTCTTTTTTCAATTGAAACGATCGGTGCAGGTAGGCATAGATTCCATATCCCAGTAGGATGATAAGGAGCAGATAAAATATTTTAGCTATCGCGCTCAGGTAAAATGGCGGATCTACTTCGAAGCTATAACTTGCTTCGGATAGCCTGACGCCGGTCTTAGTCAATACTTCCACATTTAGCGTATAAACTCCTTGAGGTAGATATCGGTACACCTTTTGCGAAGAACCGGTAGTTTCGCTCCATACTTTGTCCAATCCATCGAGCTTATAGCGAAAATGAATATTGTTTATGTTGTTGTATTGCGGGTAAAAAACCGTGAACAGTATATTGTTGCGCTTAAAGGGAGTTGCTGGTGTTGACTCCGTAGTGAGTGGAAGAAAAACAGCTTCCTTCGATTCGGCATCCGAAGTTTTGATGCTTTTGAACTGCAATGTGGCAGCATGTGTTTTCATGACGGAATGGCTTTTGTGATATAAAGCCAGCCCGTTATCCAATGTCAGCATGCACTCTTCGTCCGAAATGGGAATAATGTTCTGATAATCGTCCACAACCTGATTTAAAAATAGGGAGTATTGAACCACATCGATAATCCGGATAGCTCCCGGTTTAACTTGTACCAATGCCGACTCACCGTTGCGGATAAACCAGTATAAATCGCCCTTGAAATGGCAAACGCGGTGAGCACGCGAAAAATACCCCAGACTTTTATTTAGTTCATCGTAAGGAATAATCTTTTTACGTATATCGTCGTACGTATAAAAAGCGGTATTGTCGGTAAATACTACGCGGTTATTTACCGAGAACACATTGATGGGGAACCGGTGTTTCTGATCCAGTGAATTAAACGTGCTGATATGTTCAATCCGTCGTAAATCGGAACTTAGCCGGATGGCATAAAGAGCCTGATGCAAGTGGCTTGCCCAGATGGTTCCCGTATAATCTATTTCGATATAGCGAATGGGGTTCAGAAAATTCTCTATCGTGTGGCTAAATGCCCATACTCCGTTTCGTTTTTCGTAAATGCATAATTTGGTATAGGTTCCCTGCACCAATACCTCTTTCCCGTGGATCACTCCTTCTTTAATACAAATACCTCCTTTTATGGGCGACAGGATGCTTATACCCTTGGGAGAAACGTCAAATGTCTCTTCGTTATTTCCACAGATCTGCTGTTTGTCAAACTGATCAACGCTCCATACCTGACCTTTTATCTTCGATTCGAGTTGCAGGTTCTGTATGTCCTTTTTGTTGGCACTCAGTTGGGCTTTGTACAGTCCCTGATTGGTGGCAATGTATAAATTGGGTTCGTCGTAGCTGAGTGAATAAATGGCTCCTATGGACGGATTGAACGAATGGATATAACGGATGGATGAATTTAGCTGAAGGCATGCTATACCTTTGTCCAGTGCCAGCCAAAGGTTATTGTCCTTATCGCAATGCATGCCTAGTACGGTGTTGTTTTGTAGCACATTTGATGTGTTGAGCGTCCACAGCTTTTCACCTTGCCTATTGATGGCTGTCACGCCGTTGAGGATGGTGCCAAGCACAATGGTTCCATCGGGTGCAATGAGTGCTCGGTTTATTTCCGCTTTTTTTAATTCATCATCCACATTTGTAACAAAGCGTGTGATGGTTGTTCCATCAAAAATATACAGGCCGTCGGAATTGGTGACAAGCAAAGAACGGGATTTATCCAAAGTCAATGTAGCGATAACCGGGCTCTTTAATATACCCTTAGCTACGGGCATAAAACTGTTTTTATTTAGGTTGAAAAGACTAAACCCGTATAACTCGGTATGCGTATAGATTTGATGATTGCTTATATTGAAAAACAAGAAAGAAAACGGGCAATGATAACCTTTTACTTCTCCGTTGCGGTAGGTAAAGTAAGAAGTGAATGATTGAAAAATAAGGGTCCCATTAAAATCGAGGATGCTCCAGATCTCGTCGTTTTGCATCTTGTACGTTTTCAATTTGGCCGAAAGAGAATGATAAATAAGCTGTCCTCTATTATTTTTTTCAAAGTAACCGAATTGCTCGAATGAGCCAACATAAATCCGGTTATCTTTGGTTATTAGTATGGAACGCACAATTTGGTTACCCGGTACCGGATGAATTTGCCATAATGAACCGTCGAACTCCAATACACCTTGATTATTTCCAAAATACATAATACCGTCCCTTGCCTGAGCCACAGCCCAGTTTTGGTTGGAGGCATTATAATCTTTTTTGTTGAATTGGGTGACAATGGGTGTAAATTCTTGTCCAATAGTAGAAATAGAAATAAAAATAAGAGCAAGAAGTAATTGTTTCTTTGATGAAATGTCCATGATGGTGATTCCGATGTGCATATAGGGTCTTTCTGTATGCAAATAACGTAAAGTTCTGGGACATGACAAAATAATTTTACGCTTATCTGATGTTTCGGTTAAACGCATTGTCGGAGCAGTCTGAGATAAATACAA
>DAIQOQ010000113.1:0-3183 GCA_036787795.1 Paludibacter sp.
GCCTGATGAGGAATTAACCAGGTAACATCATCTTTTGTTAGATTATTCTTCTCCATGATCTCTGCCGAAACCTCAGCCATGTCAACAACAGCATGCTTAAATACATAAGCACCTTCCTGATAAATGGTGTGTTGTTGATTTTCTACAGTTTCGTGTGTCGCAGGATTTGCTGATCCTCCAGCCTTCATTTGTAAGTGTTTGTAACCGATTCCATCTGTTTTGAGTAGAGAATCTACAACTCCTAAATCTTCAGTAGTAGGTTCTAGGAGTACTACTGCTGCACCGTCGCCAAAAAGAGGTGCAGTAGTGCGGTCGGTATAATTAGTAATTGAAGACATTTTTTCTGCTGCCAATACTAGTACTTTTTTGTACTTTCCAGATTCGATGAAGCTCGCTGCAGTTGAAAGCGAAACGATAAATCCTGAACATGCTGCCTGAATATCAAAAGCCAATGCATTTTTTATTCCTACTTTGTCCGCAGCCATTGAAGCGCAAGATGGAAAAATATGATCAGGGGTACTGGTTGCACAAATAACCAGATCTATTTCTTCAGGTTTGGTCCCTGTTTTGGAAAACAAATCTTCAATGGCTTTTGCACCCATAAATGAAGATCCGGTATGTTTATCTTTTAATATACGACGCTCTTTGATGCCCACACGAGTTGTTATCCACTCATCGTTAGTGTCCATCATAGTGCTAAGTTCTTGGTTGTTAAGTATGTAGTCTGGCACGTAACCGCCTATTCCTGTAATAACCGCTTTGAGATTGGACATGTTTTTTATATTGATTAAAAAAAATCAAGCCCTAAAATGAAAATTTAGAGCTTAATTGATTATTTAAAATATATCTTATTCTGATAAAGTTGCAGGATTTATACCGTTGCTAACTTTTCGATAGCCAATTTACCTCTATAGTAGCCACATTCGCCGCAAACTGTATGATAAATATGTGCTGCACCGCAATTTGAACATATTGCTAATGTAGGAGCTTCTGCTTTATAGTGCGTTCTTCTTTTTCTTGCTCTTTGTTTCGAAATTTTTCTCTTAGGATGTGCCATCTTAGTTGTTTATTTAATTGTTTTCTGTTATGTTTTGTAGACCGTCCCATCTCGGGTCTGTCTGAACTTCATCTGCTGTAAAATCTTCGTCTTCAAACTCTAATGATGAGTTGTCATCATCATCATCGTCTTTTTGTCGGGTAATGTGTTTCCTTAGTTTAACGACCATAGTCTTGTTGCATTCGCCTGCTGCATGTACATGCTTCATTGGAATGTTTAATACGATGAATTCGTATAGAAACCAAGCTATATTAATTGCGCCTTCCGAATCAGGAACAATTACAATGTCATCTTCTTCGGCAAATTTGTCTCCAAACTTAACCTGAAGTTTCTCTTTATAATGAATCGGTTGTTCCATATCATCCAAGCAACGATCGCATGGAATGATAATAAATCCATCGAGCAAGAATTGCAGTTCAAAAGTACTCAGCTTTCTTTGAACACTGACTTTTGCCTTTACATTTCCTTTTTGTACTTCGGGGCTATCTATTTTTTTGAAATAAGCATCGTCAAGTTCATACTCAATTACGCGTATTTCGTTATTAATATCCTTTAGTACTACATTATATAGCTCGAATTTTGACATTTTCACTTGACATTTAAAACCGCGCAAAGGTACGAAAATATGTTCTATTACGAAATACTTTCTTTTTTATTTTATTCTTTTTATTCGAGCCCTTTATTTAAACTCCACATTTTCAACTTTCAATCTTCTTTTTAGACTTTTCTTGATAAGTTGCTCATAGTAGCCTTTTACTTTGATTTTGAGCTTAAAACAATTCGAAAGATAGTTCCAATGTTCAATTCTGATTGTTTGACAAATATCTTACCTCCATGATATTCTTCTATAATACGTTTAGCCAGCGAAAGGCCTAACCCCCAACCTCTCTTTTTTGTTGTAAATCCAGGAGTGAATATTACTTTGAATTTCCGGCGATCTATACCCTTTCCCGTGTCTTTGACATCGATGTAAATGTCTTCACTTTTTGAAGTAACGCTAATGTCTATTCTCCCCACTCCGTTCATACTATCGATGGCGTTTTTACATAAGTTTTCAATGACCCATTCGAATAGAGGAGTATTTAGTTTTATAAATAACGGTTCCTCACTATCGAAGTGGCACTCTATAGCCACTTTTAGAGATGAACGTTTAGACATGTATTGTACTGAATTCAGGAGTGTCTCATTTAAGCTTACTACAAGTAAATCAGGTTTAGAACCAATCTTTGAAAATCGTTCGGCGATGATGCGTAGGCGGTTTATATCTTTTTCCATTTCTCCTATCAGGTTATCTTCCTGATGCCGCATTTTGAGTAAATCTACCCATGCTAATAATGAAGAAATGGGAGTGCCGAGTTGATGCGCAGTTTCTTTAGAAAGTCCTACCCAAACCTGATTTTGTTCTGCTTTTTTTGTTCCGGAGAATGCAAAAAAGGCGACTAACAGAAATGTAATTATTACTCCAAATTGGACGTACGGGAAATAATATAATTCTTTAAGAACTAATGAATCATCATAGTAAATGTATTGCGTAGTATTATCAAAACTGAATTTAATAGGTGGGTTATTTGCTTTGAATTTTTTGATTTTGTATGTATAAAAAGCGGAAATATTTGTTTTAGGTTCCTTTACATTTAATGATGAGATTACGTTGTTATTTGCATCGGTCATTATAATAGGAATGGTTGTGTTACTTTCTATGATTTTTACGATAAGATTAGTATTTGTTCCCTGGTCTAACAAAATTGATTGACGTATAGCTTCGGCCCATATTTCGACTTTTTTCCGTTCTTCCAAGGCCAATGAATTTGCCAGTCTGTTGGTAAATAAGGTTGAAATGGATACAATACCAATTGCTAAAACGATGAAAATGAGTTTTAGGCGTTGTGATACTTCATATAATTTATTGATGTCGAGCATAAAAGTAAATATGATTGGAGAAAAAAAATCTTTTTATTGAAACGCCAAATATACTAAAAAATTATGAGTCAAAACTTTGATTTTACATCTGCATAAATTATCGTATCTTTGCTGCGAATACAGTGAAGAACGATTGATAATAGTGTAAAATACTGATAACTGATAACTGATAAAACATGCATAAATCTGGTTTTGTAAATATTGTG
>DAIQOQ010000113.1:3283-8923 GCA_036787795.1 Paludibacter sp.
ACTGATAACTGATAACTGATAAAACATGCATAAATCTGGTTTTGTAAATATTGTGGGCAACCCAAATGTGGGTAAATCTACATTAATGAATGCCTTAGTCGGTGAACGAATATCGATTATAACTTCCAAAGCTCAAACTACGCGTCATCGTATTTTGGGAATTGTGAATGGTGATGATTTTCAAATTGTTTATTCGGATACTCCCGGAGTGTTGAAACCAAATTATCGGCTTCAGGAATCCATGCTTAATTTTTCGCGCTCGGCTCTGTCGGATGCCGATGTGTTGCTTTATGTGACCGATGTCTTTGATACCTATGAAAAAAACGAAGACTTCGTAGAAAAGGTAAAGCTGAATCCTGCTCCACTTTTGCTTATTATCAACAAAATAGATTTAATAGATGAGGAAAAACTGATTTTGTTGGTTGAAAAATGGAAAGAATTGTTGCCTCGTGCAGAAATCTATCCTGTTTCTGCTTTGGAAAAGTTCAATGTTGATACCTTGTTTAGTCGAATTAAAGATCTACTGCCGGAGTCGCCTCCATTTTTCGACAAAGATCAGCTAACCGATAAGCCAGCTCGTTTTTTTGTTACGGAAATTATCAGAGAGAAAATTTTAATGAATTACGAAAAGGAAATTCCATATTCGGTGGAAGTGGAGGTGGAACAATTTCAGGAAGATGATCGATTGATTCGTATCAATGCTGTTATTTATGCTGAACGCGATTCGCAGAAAGGAATTCTAATTGGACATGGTGGTAAGTCTTTGAAAAAGGTAGGAACAGAAGCCCGAAAAGATATGGAAGTGTTTTTTGATAAAAAGGTTTTTTTGGAACTTTTTGTAAAGGTTGAAAAAGACTGGAGAAATAAAGATATTAAATTGAAAAATTTCGGGTATAATCTGGATTGAAGATGAACAAAAGTTATATGAGTTTGTTCTTTATTTAACTGAAATCAATTATCTCTATTTTTTGGGAACTTGGTAAGTCAGAGATGAATGAAATTTTTCTTTCCGTGTAAGATATTTGTACTAATTTTAAAATAAAATGTTTATGAAAAACTCGGTAGGTATAATTGCTGCATTTATAGGCGGTGCAATTGTTGGTGGAGCATTAGGTTTATTGTTTGCTCCTGAAAGTGGTGAAGAAACACGTAAAAAAATTGTAGATGCTCTTGAAAAAAGAGGAATTAAATTGAGCAAAAGTGAAATTGATGACTTGGTTGACGAGATTAAATCGGAAGTAAACGCTGCAGGCAAGTAATTCGCAAATATTTAATAAAATGATTAACAATCAAGAGACTACACCGGATTTGCAACAACTTTATGAAGAAGTAAAGAAGTACATTGCTTTGCAAACCGAATATGTCAAGGTGGAATTCGTTGAGAAGCTTACAATTTTATTGTCTGCTTTGCTGATAATTTCATTGGTAATTGTCTTGGTCATAATAGCATTATTTTATTTGTTTTTCTCTATTGCTTACGCAGTTGAGCCACTTGTGGGGAGCCTTAGCCTTAGCTTTGGGATCATTTCAGGTGTTTATTTTGTTTTGACAGGTATTTTAGTTTTGCTTCGAAAACGAATAATTATCAACCCATTGGTCAAGTTTCTTTCAAATTTATTTTTGACTAAAAATCAATAACTCCGATATGGAAATAGTTCCTACTTCAGTTCCAAAGAAAAAGGAAACAGGTCTCGAAGAATTAATATTGCGTAAAGCAGAATTAAAACAACAAATTCAGGATCAGAAGCAACTCATAAGTTCTTCATGTCAGACTGTATTTTCTCCGACCTCTATATTTTCTTCTGTTTTTGGTACATTTCAAAAGAGTCTGAATTTAGTAGATGGCGTTGTGATTGGATATAAATTTGTTCGCTCAATCAGGCGGTTGATACGCAGATTTAAGTAACTTATTTAATTATATTGTATTACAAAGAAGACGGACTATTTTTCCGTCTTCTTTGTTTTTCTAAGAATTCAAAGAAAAATAATAGTACATTTGTTTGCAATACAGAAAATAATGATTTGCAAAATAAGGCATTAAATATGATAGAATTAAATGGAAAGTATTAAATCAATATTTCGAATCGGTCATGGTCCTTCAAGTAGTCATACTATGGGGCCCAAACTGGCAGCTGAACAATTTAAACAGCAAACTCTCGGTGCAGTCTATTATAAAGTGACTTTGTATGGTAGTTTAGCGGCAACAGGGAAGGGACATTTCACAGATAAAGCTATAGCTGATGCATTTTCTCCTGTTTTGGTTGATTTTGACTGGTGTCCGGAAATTATTTTGCCTTTTCATACTAACGGAATGAAATTCGCAGCGTTTAATTCAGAGAAAGAACTGATAAAGGATTGGGTGGTTTACAGTGTGGGTGGAGGTAAAATAGCCGATGAAAATTCGCATTTGAATGAACAACACGTTTATGAAGAGCGGACTATGTCAGAAATACTGTCGTTGGTAGAACGTCAGGGAAAAACCTACTGGGAATTTGTGCAGGATCATGAAGAGTCAGATTTGTGGGACTATCTGAACGAGGTTTGGAAGACGATGCAGGAATCTGTTCGGGAAGGTTTGGATAATGACGGAGTATTGCCGGGCGAATTGAATTTGCGTCGTAAAGCGGCTTCGTATTGGGTAAAAGCTAAAAGCTACAAGGTGAGTTTGCAGAATAGGTGCCTTATAATGTCCTATGCTTTGGCTGTTTCGGAACAAAATGCCAGTGGCGCAAAGGTTGTTACTGCCCCTACTTGCGGTTCGGCAGGGGTGCTACCAGCTATTCTGTATCATTTGAAAAACTATCATGAATTTTCGGATAAAAATATCTTACAGGCGTTGGCTACTGCCGGTTTATTTGGAAATGTTATTAAAATGAATGCTTCGATTTCGGGTGCTGAGGTTGGTTGTCAGGGTGAGATTGGTTCGGCTTGTGCCATGGCAGCAGCTGCTTCAAGTCAGGTGTTTGGTGGTAGTCCGCAACAAATTGAGTATGCTGCCGAAATGGGTCTGGAACATCATCTCGGGTTGACTTGCGATCCGGTATGTGGGTTGGTGCAAATTCCTTGTATTGAACGAAATTCGTTTGCAGCATTACGTGCGTTGGATGCAAATATGGCTTCTATGCTTTCGGATGGAAAACATATTATTAGTTTTGACAAAGTGGTGGAAACAATGCGATTGACCGGACGAGACTTGCCAAGTCTTTATAAGGAAACTTCGGAAGGTGGATTAGCTAAAATTGGGAAACCCGGAGCTGATATGTGTTGATTGCTATAATAAAGAAATAAGAATACTATCCAATCAAATTTCATATATTGTCATATCTTCGCCTAATACAGTATCTTTAAAAATAGACTGTGCTTCATTAAGTAGTGCAGTTTGGTCGATGTAGCGTGCTGAGTAATGTCCGATAATCAGCTTTTTTACATTGGCTTTTAAAGCAATGGTTGCGGCCTGATGCGCCGTGGAATGTTCGGTTTGCTTGGCCCTGACTTGCTCATCGTCCATAAATGTGGCTTCGTGATAAAGACAATCGACCCCCTGAATGATTGGAATAATTTTTTCGGAATAAGCAGTGTCCGAACAGTACGCAAATCGTTTCGGCGTATCGTTAGCTTTGGTAAGTCGGGTATTGGGGATAACTTCGCCTTCTTCGGTAACAAAATCTTCGCCTTGTTTGATTTTGGGTATACGCCAGGTTGGGATATTGTAAAAGTCAATCATTTCACGAATTATATGTCGGTCGCGTGGTTTTTCTTCGAACAGAAATCCACAACACGGAACACGATGTTTTAATGGAATTGAATAGACCGAGACAGACCGGTCTTCGTAGATCAGTTCGTGTTTTCGGGGATTGACACTGTGGAAAATCACACTGAAAGATAAATCGCTACAGAAATATTGGAGTTGTGGCTGCAAAATCTTTTCCAAATCGGGTTGGGCATGAATATGAAGTTCGGCTGTGCGATTTAGCATGCCAAAGGTGGAAATAAGCCCGATTAATCCAAAACAATGATCGCCGTGCAGATGTGAAATGAAAATGTGTCCCAGCCGATTGAGTTTTACGCCCATCTGACTCATTCGTATCTGAGCTCCTTCACCACAATCAATCAAGAATTGTTTATCGCGAATTTCTAGTAGTTGAGAACTCGGAAAGTTCTTTCGGGTTGGCATGGCCGAGCCACAACCTAATATAGTGAGAGTTGCTTTTTGCATGTATGTTTTATCTGTCGGTCTTCAGCAAGCTGAATGTGACTAAATCAACAAAACCGCGGGCATGAAGTTCACCATCGCGTTCAATTCCTTCGCGGGTGAATCCCAATCGCTCCGGAATACGTTGACTCTTAATGTTCCCTGTGGCGGCTTTTATTTGCACTCTGTGCATATCCATTTCATCAAAAGCATAATTAATCAGCGTTTTGCAGGCTGAGGTGACGATTCCTTTGTGTTGGAACGCTTCCGACAGCCAATAACCGATTTCCACTCTTTTATTGTCTTTGTCGGTATCTTTTAGCCCTATTAATCCGGCAAACCGGTTTTGATAATAGATAGCACATGTGAGGTCAATTTGATTGGAATCCAGATAGCTCTCAATATAACCTCGTGTGTATGCAATTTCTTGCGTATGCTCTACAAAAGGAAGCCATTCTCCAAGGTATTCACGTTCGTTATTAATCGTATTGAAAATAACTTCAGCATCTTCCATCCCAATTTCCTTCAGACGAATGTTAGTATCCACTACCAAGATTCTTGTTTCGTTCATAAGCTAAAATTCTGATTGAAATGATGCATCGTGATGCTGTGTGATTATACTCTTGTTTTTTTCTTTAATTCAAAGTCACGACCCAGGTATTTTTCACGTACCACCGGGTTGTCTGCCAATTCTTTTGATGTTCCCTGGAAAAGAATACGTCCTTCGAAAAGCAAATAGGCACGGTCGGTGATGGTAAGCGTTTCGTCCACATTGTGGTCGGTAATAAGAATTCCAATGTTTTTGTCTTTCAGTTTCCAAACAATGTCCTGAATATCCTGAACGGCAATAGGGTCGACACCGGCAAAGGGTTCGTCGAGCATAATAAAGCGTGGTTCGATAGCCAGACATCGGGCAATTTCGGTACGACGGCGTTCGCCACCTGAAAGCCGGTCGCCAATATTGGTACGAACATGTTCCAGGTTAAACTCCGAAATCAAAGTCTCCAACTTTTCTTTTTGATAAGCTTTGCTGAACTTAGTCATTTCCAATACCGATTTGATATTGTCTTCAACCGTCATTTTTCGGAAAACGGAAGCTTCCTGAGCCAAATAACCAATGCCGCTTTGAGCCCGTTTGTAAACCGGATATTTGGTGATTTCTTTATCGTTCAGAAAGATTTTTCCCGAGTTGGGTGTTACTAAGCCGGTAGTCATGTAAAACGTAGTTGTTTTTCCAGCTCCGTTAGGACCTAGCAAACCAACAATCTCACCTTGTTTTACATTGATGGAAACGTCATTAACTACTGTTCGTTTGCCGTATTTTTTGAATAAGTGTTCGGTGCGTAACACCATATTATCGTTTGTCATATGCAATGATTAGAAGCACAAAAGTACACTTTTTACTTCGATAACCCAAAAAGTTTTCACGAAACTAAGTATTCCGAATC
>DAIQOQ010000013.1:0-25430 GCA_036787795.1 Paludibacter sp.
GATTAAGTGCTTTACACGAAAAGGCTGATGTTTTTACTCATCTTCATAAGAAAGGTATTTATCGGGTAGAACTGACCTCAGCTCCAATAGAAAAGACGAATTCATATCTTTGTAAAGTTGATGTCCTGACATTTTTTGATACCTCGTGGAAACCGGTGAGAGGGCAGGCTATTTTATATGTTCAAAAGGATAAGGATGCAGCAAAGTTGCTGTTTGGCGATCGGTTATTAGTTGGAACGGAGTTTATGGCACCGGAGAGATCGTTGAACCCCGATGCTTTTGACTATGCGGCTTATCTGAAACGGCAAGGGATCAGAGCGACCTCCTATATTCCATCCGGTACATGGCAAATAACCGATAGAAATACCTCCTTCTCAATTCGGAGGGAGGCCGATAGATGCCGGAATTATTTATTGGATGTGTATCGGAAGTTCAACATTCGGGGTGATGAGTTTGCTGTTTTGGCAGCTTTGACGCTTGGGTATACTGATGATTTGCAGCCAGACTTGCGAGCGAGTTATAGTGCCACCGGAGCAATGCATATTTTGTCGGTGAGCGGTATGCATGTTGGTGTTATCTATGTGGTCATGGCTTTTCTGCTGGGCTTTTTGAATAAATCGCAACGGCAACGAATCTTCAAGGCATTATTCATTATGGCTTTTTTGTGGATGTATGCCTTTGTTACGGGTTTGTCGCCAGCAGTGATACGTGCTACATTGATGTTTTCATTTGTTGCACTAGCCACCTGTTTCGAGCGAAAATCACAAATCTACAATACGATTTTCATGTCGATGTTCCTGATGTTGCTTTATAATCCTAACTTTTTATTCGATGTGGGGTTTCAGCTTAGTTATTCAGCTGTTTTAAGCATCCTGTTTTTTCAGCCCATTGTAGATAAAATATATAAACCGACCAATAAATTGAGTCGTCTTATATGGGAGGTATTTTCAGTGTCAATTGCTGCGCAGCTTGGAACGACTCCGTTTACGCTGTATTATTTTCAGCAATTTCCTAATTACTTTTTACTGACTAATTTTATTGCTATTCCACTTTCGAGTTTGGTAATTTACCTTGCAATAGCTTTATTGTCGGTTTCGTTTATTCCCTATTTTTCTGTAGCTGTCGCATTTTTATTGAAATGGTCGCTCTGGCTCCTGAATTTTGTCATTGTGACTATTCAGAATCTGCCTCATTCCGTATTGCATATTTCATTTGATATAAAACAAACGATCGTTATTTTTCTGGCAATATTCTGTTTGTCGGGATATTATTTTACAAAAAGATTTACGCCTCTGTTTGTTGGATTATTATCGGTTTTGATGGCTTGTATTTTTAGTTTGCAGGTAAATTATCAGACATTGACTTCCAAAAGAATGATTGTTTATGCTGGCCGTAAAAACACGCATGTCAATTTCATTAATCGGAATAAGAATTACGTTTATTCTACCGACTCTACTGAAGCCGAACGTATAGCAAAGACATTTTGGCAAAACCAGAAACTTGAAAGACCTGAATTTATTCAAAATACAAATTGGTTTCAGGATGGATTTGCGAGTTACGAAGGTTTGCGAGTTCTGATTCTTACAGAGGAGTTTTTGACAAGGAAGATGACATCATTACCACTTGAAGTGGATTATTTGATAATCGGAAACAGGTTGAAACCGAAAATGGAACAATTACTGGACTGTGTACATCCCCGAAAAGTGATTGTTGATAAGAGTATTTCCAACTGGTACACAGAGAATATAAAACAAACCTGTAAGAATAGACAAATAACATTTTACTCGGTGGCAGAGCAAGGAGCTTATGTTTTAAATATTAAAGATTAACCGCTATAAAAACAAATAACTCTCGAAATCGTATTTTTTTGCTACTTTTGTAATCAATTTAAAACCTGACAAATGATTTCTAAGATTATTGCTGAAGACCAGATAACGAAGGTCAAAAAAGCTATTGATGGCGTTGATAAAATAGTCATAGTGGCGCATGTTGGACCCGATGGTGATGCAATGGGATCAACACTTGCTTTGTGGCATTACCTGATGACTATTGAAAAAGAACCTGTTGTCATAGTTCCGACGATGTATGCCAATTTTTTGGCCTGGATGCCGGGATCAGAATGCGTACTTATTTATGAAAAAGATAAAGAAAAGGCGGATGAACTGATTGCCGCTGCAGAACTGATTTTTACGCTTGATTTTAACCAGGCCAGCCGGATGGCAAAGATGGCGGACGCGGTGATTAATGCGGCAGCTCCTAAAATATTAGTTGATCATCATCTACATCCCGATACTTATGCTAAAATAACTGTGTCGTATCCAGAAGTATCGTCTACAAGTGAATTGATATTCAGATTAATTTGTCGTCTGGGCGATTTTTCGATGATCAATCTGGCCTGTGCCGAATGTATTTACACAGGTATGATGACAGACACGGGTGGGTTTACGTACAACTCCAACAAGCAGGAAATTTACACCATTATTGCGGAGTTAATTAAACTCGGGGTGGATAAAGACGATATTTACCGCAAGGTTTTTAATAACTACTCTGCCGACAGAATGAGGCTGATGGGTTACGCACTGTATGATAAGATGAAAGTTTATCCGGCGCATAAAGCGGCATTGATAACGCTCTCATTGAAGGAACTGGAAGAGTTCAATTACCAAACCGGTGATGCCGAAGGATTAGTAAATATGCCTTTATCTATTGAAGGAGTAATTTTCTCGGTATTTATGCGCGAAGATTCCGATAAAATTAAAATCTCGTTGCGTTCACAAGGTACTTTTCCGGCAAACAAAGTCTCGGCTGACTTGTTTAATGGTGGCGGACACTTAAATGCTGCCGGTGGTGAGAGCTATACCACATTGCAAGAAGCTGTAACAAAATTAGAAACAGCTTTATCAGATTATAAAGACTTTTTGGAATAGGAGAGCACCTAACTCCTAAAGGGGAACGTAGCTGGTTCATCTCCTTGGTTCTCAATATTTGAAAGTAAGAATAACATAGTTTTAATAGATAAAAGGTAACTTAATCCCCCTTTAGGGGTTAGGGGTTGATAATATGAAATACTTAATTATACTTGGCGATGGTATGGCCGATGAGCCTATTGCCGCCCTTGGAAATAAAACCTGTCTGCAGGCTGCCAATAAGCCGAATATTGATAAACTGGCCGCACTGGGCTGTAATGGTTTGCTGGATACTATTCCGGCGGGCTTTGCACCGGGAAGTGAGATTGCCAACCTGAGTGTGATGGGTTATGATGTAGCCAGTGTGTTTGAAGGTCGTGGTTCGTTGGAGGCGGCAAGTATGGGTGTGGCCATCGAGCCGGGCGAAATGGCCATGCGCTGCAATCTTATTTGCATTGAAGATAAAAAGATAAAGAATCATTCGGCCGGGCATATCAGTAATGAAGAAGCCCACGAACTGATTCTTTTTTTGCAAAAAGAACTTGGATCTGAAGTTGCCAGCTTTTTCTCCGGCGTATCGTACCGTCATTTGTTTAAAATGAAAGGTGGAAATAAACACCTGAAATGTACACCCCCTCACGATGTTCCCGGAACACCGTTTGCCGATGTGATGATTCAGGCGGAGAACCCCGAAGCACAAGCAACAGCCGATTTTTTGAATGATCTGACAATAAAATCGCAGGCATTGCTTGAAAATCATCCGGTAAACCTGAAACGTGCTGCTGCCGGAAAAGATAAAGCCAATAGTATTTGGCTGTGGTCGCCGGGGTACAAGCCGGAGATGAAAACCTTACTCGAAACGTATAAGCTGAACAGCGGATCGGTGATTTCGGCTGTGGATCTGATTAAGGGAATAGGCGTCTATGCCGGATTGAAAGTAATTAATGTACCAGGTGCAACCGGACTTTATGATACGAATTACGAGGGAAAAGCACAGGCTGCCATTGATGCTTTGCGCACCGACGATTTTGTGTATCTGCACATCGAAGCCAGCGACGAAGCCGGACACGAAGGGGATGTGGAGTTGAAAATAAAAACGATTGAATATCTGGATTATCGTGTGGTGAAACCAATCTTCGATGAAGTTTCAACCTGGAACGAACCGGTTACAATAGCCGTTTTGCCCGATCATCCTACGCCTTGTGCCACTAAAACACATACCAAGTCTCCGATTCCGTTTATCATTTACCGACCGGGTCAAAAGGCCGATGATGTAACAGTTTACGATGAGTTTGCAGCTGAAAAAGGAAGCTATGGTTTGTTGAGAGGCGCTGAGTTTATGAAAGAGCTGATAAAATGAGGACCCCTAACCCCTAAAGGGGAACGGGGCAAGTTTCGTCTACATCATTTTAAGGTAAATATCAAATAGAGTTTAAATCAAAAAATACTAACTTAATACCCCTTTAGGGGTTAGGGGTCGTCTCAATGAAATATTATAGTACCAACAAAAAAGTAAGCGGCGTTAGTTTGCAGGACGCCGTAGTAAAAGGGCTTGCCGAGGATAAAGGCCTGTTTATGCCCGATTCTATTAAACAATTGCCGCAATCGTTTTTCGAAACCATAGAAACACAATCATTTCAGGAAATTGCCTACACGGTAGCCGATGCTTTTTTTGGCGAAGATGTGGAAGCCGAAGCATTGAAAAAGATTGTGTACGAAACGCTGAATTTTGATGTGCCGTTGGTGCAGGTGACGGATAATATCTACAGTCTGGAGCTTTATCATGGACCTACACTGGCATTTAAGGATGTTGGCGGACGGTTTATGTCGCGTTTGTTGGGCTATTTTATTCAAAAACAAAGTAAAACCAGGGTAAATGTGCTGGTGGCTACTTCGGGCGATACCGGAAGTGCAGTGGCAAACGGTTTTCTGGGTGTCGAAGGCATTCATGTGTATGTTCTTTATCCCAAAGGTTTGGTAAGTCCCATTCAGGAATGCCAGTTTACTACTCTGGGGCAAAATATTACAGCATTGGAAGTGGATGGTACGTTCGATGACTGTCAGGCGCTGGTGAAATCGGCCTTTATGGATGCGGATCTCAATGCCAAACTAAAACTGACTTCGGCTAATTCTATCAATGTGGCCCGTTTTTTACCTCAGTCATTCTATTATTTTTATGCCTATGCGCAACTGAAAAAGTTGAACAAAGCTCATGATGTGGTGATGTGCGTTCCGAGTGGAAATTTCGGCAATATTACGGCCGGACTTTTTGCAAAAAAAATGGGATTGCCCGTGAAACGGTTTATCGCTGCCAATAACCGGAATGATATTTTCCTTCAATATCTTCGCACCGGTCTGTATACTCCGCGTCCTTCGGTATCTACCATTGCCAACGCCATGGATGTGGGCGATCCGAGCAATTTTGCCCGTGTGCTCGATTTGTACAACGGTTCGCATGCTGCTATCTCAGCCGAAATTACTGGAGTGAGCTACAACGATGAGCAAATTGCCGCTGCATTGAAAAGCTGTAAACAGGAAACCGGTTATTTACTCGACCCACACGGTGCTTGCGGTTATCAGGCCTTAAAAGACGGATTGAACCCTGCTGAAATCGGTGTTTTTATGGAAACTGCTCATCCTGCTAAATTTTTGGATACGGTGGAAAACATCATCGGCGAAAAAGTAGAGATTCCACTCAAGTTGCAGGAATTTATGAAAGGCGAAAAGAAAAGTCTGGCTATGTCCAAAGACTTCGAATCGTTTAAAACTTATTTATTGAACCTGAAAGATTAAAATTTCAGGCTCTCAAAACAGATAATCCGCTATTGATTTCATATCGATGGCGGATTTTTTGTATTTTTTACCTCCAAAATTTCGTCGTACCGATACAACTGATGTTTTTCGATCAGAAAAGCTCGTTTGTACTACAACGATTGATGTTTACTAATCAGAAAAACACGTTCGTACTACAACAATTGATATTTACTAATCAGAAAAGCGCATTTGTACTGCAACAACTGATGTTTTTCAATCAAAGAAGCTCGTTCGTACTAGTACGACTGATGTTTTCAGGTCTGCAATGCTCGTTCGTACTAATACGACGTTTTTTGTTATGCATGCGAATCAGTAGTTGAAAAAAAAATAGTCCGTAGGACTTATATATCCATAGAATAAACAGATATGCATATTTATTGTCCGTAGGACATTCACATTTTAGCTTGTTTATCCCCTACGGGGAATTGGTTGTATCTGTTTTCATTTTCTATTGATATGTATTCCCTACGGGAAATAACTCACTATAAATAGGATGTGCATGTATGCAACTCCTGATTCGCATTAAGTACATTTGCAGTTCTATTCTTCCCAATTCCCGTTCCATAAGATTTGTTTTATCTCCAAATTAAGCTTATTATAGGCAAGCATCATGCTATAATGGCTTTGTATGCGCTATATCTACTTCTCTTTTTAATAATCCACATCATTAAAGTCAATAATTCCACTGCTAAATGTCATTTTTTGCACATTTGTAGCAAAATAAAACTATATTTTTGTTCCGTTAATCTATAACAAACAAATCAATTTAATACATGAAAAAACAATGAAAGAAGTAAAACATCTAAAAAAGCTATTTTTCAATCGTTGGATACTTACTTTGCTGGTGTCGGTTTTCACGGCAGGTATAGCCAGTGCACAGGCCAAAACGGTTACAGGAGTAATTAAAGATGCATCGGGTGAAACAATTATCGGGGCATCCATAATTGTAAAAGGTACATCGGCTGCAACAATTACGGATTTGGACGGTTCTTTTCGGTTAAATGTCCCTGTAAATGGGAAAGTATTAGTGGTTTCATACGTTGGAATGAAATCACAAGAAATTAGCATTAAATCGAATACGATTAATGTTACTCTGTTGGAAGATACCCATCTTCTGAATGAAGTTGTGGCTATCGGTTATGGAACTGCCAAACGCAAAGACATTACCGGTTCTGTGGCTACGGTAAATGCTGCAGCACTTGCTGCTATTCCTGTTTCCTCAGCCGTAGAAGCTATCTCAGGAAAGTTGGCTGGTGTACAGGTAACAACAACTGAAGGTTCGCCTGATGCTGAAGTAAAAATCAGGGTTCGTGGAGGGGGATCTATCACTGGCGATAATAAGCCATTGTTTATTGTCGATGGTTTCCCTGTGGAGTCTATAAATGACATTGCTCCTAGTGATATTGAAGATTTGACGGTTTTGAAAGACGCTTCTTCTACAGCAATCTATGGTTCGCGAGGTGCAAATGGAGTAATCATTGTTACAACTAAGGCGGGTAAAGTGGGTAAAATTACCGTTAATTATAATGCTTTCGTTAGTTGGAAAAAAATAGCAAAAACACAGAGTGTGTTGACTGCTCCCGATTATGCTAAATGGCAATATGAGTTAGCCTTGCTTGCAAATGATGGGAAAACGGATAGTTATGAAAAATATTTTGGTAACTATAGTGATATCGATTTATATAATAACGTTCCAACAAACGACTGGCAAAATGAAGTATTTGGTCGTACCGGCTTTACTTTTAATCATAATTTGAGCATAAGCGGCGGAACCGAAAAAAGTAAATTTGCTTTCAGTTATAGTCACATTGATGATAAAGCAATCATGCAAATGTCAAACTTTAAGCGTGATAATATAAACTTTAAGTTTGATTCCAAACCAACAAATAGTATAACTCTTGATTTTTCAGCTCGCTATGCCGGAACTAAAGTAAATGGCGGTGGTGTGAATGAACAAAATGAAAAATCAACTGCTGACTCGCGATTGAAATATGCGATGATTTATACTCCTTTTCCAATAAAGGATTTAACTGCCGCCAGTGGGGCAAATGCAGACGATACCGGAGTTGGAAACCTATACAATCCCTTAGTTGCGATATCAGATAATGATCGTCAGCAAGACCGAAAAACCCTCAACATCTCGGGTAGTGCAAACTGGGAAATTTTCAAGAATTTCAATTTGAAAACTGAATTAGGATACGATGATTACCGGAATAATGATAATCGTTATTATGGTACAACAACCTATTATGTCCAAAATGCTCCTGCGTCGGTAAATCAGAACCATCCGGCAGTTATTCTAACCAATGATACGAAAACTACTTTCCGGAATACAAATACGGTTAATTACGATTTTAAGAGTTTATTAGGAGATTCTCATCATGTAAATGTGATGCTTGGCCAGGAATATATTTATCAACAATCAGCAGAGTTAACTAACACTGTACATGGTTTCCCTGTAAGTTTTACATCGTCTGATGCATTTAAGCTTACAACACAAGGAGATGCTGCCTCCATTAATAATTTTTTATTTCCTGATGATAAATTACTATCATTTTTTGGACGTGCCAATTATGATTATATGAGTCGTTATTTGGTAAGTGCAACGTTTCGTGCTGATGGGTCAAGTAAATTCTCAGAAGGACATAAATGGGGCTACTTTCCATCTGCTGCTGTTGCCTGGCGTGTTTCTTCCGAAGCATTTATGGAGTCAACGAAAGGTTGGTTAGATGATCTGAAGCTCCGTTTCAGTTATGGTACAGCTGGTAACAACAATATTCCTTCCGGACAAATGACTCAATCCTTCCAGTCGTACCCAACCACATGGATTAACGGTTTGAATTCTTATTGGGGGCCAGCAAAAATTATGGCTAACCCCGATTTAAAATGGGAAACCACTGTTACACGTAATATTGGTTTGGATTTTACCTTATTCAACAATAAATTAAGTGGTTCTCTTGAGGCGTACCTGAATACAACAAAAGACCTTCTGATAAATTTCCCGGTTAGCGGTACTGGATATGACTCACAGTATCGTAATATGGGTGAGACTCAAAATAAAGGACTTGAAGCTACAATCAACTGGGTAGCTATAGATAAGAAGAACTATGGATTAAACATTAGCGCAAATATTGGTTTCAATAAAAACAAAATTAATTCATTAGGACTTATGAATGATTTTGGACAAGGAAGTAATTGGGCTTCTACAGAAATAGGTAATGATTATTGGATTGCAACTGGTGGATCTGTAGGTAAAATGTATGGATATAAATCAGATGGTCGCTACGAAGTTTCAGACTTTAGCGGATATAATGCCGCAACAAAAAAATGGATCTTGAAAGAAGGTGTTGCCGACTGCTCATCTGTGATTGGTGTAGTACGTCCAGGTTCCATGAAACTAAAAAACCTAACTGAAGGTGATAATGTTGTGACAACTGATGACAGAACTGTTATTGGAGATGCAAATCCTCTGAATACAGGAGGTTTTACTATAAATGGGCGTCTATATGGTTTTGATCTGTCTGCTAATTTCAATTGGAGTTATGGAAATGATATTTATAATGCCAATAAAATAGAATATACTTCGACTAGCAAATATCAATATCGGAATCTGACTTCAGCAATGGCTGATGGAGTCCGTTGGACAAATCTGAATGCAGATGGAACCCTTTGTAATGATCCGGCTACTTTAGCCGCTATGAATGCTAAAACTACCATGTGGTCACCCTATATGAGCAAGTATGTGTTTTCTGATTGGGCAGTGGAAGATGGTTCTTTCTTACGTCTGAATACACTTTCACTGGGGTATACCTTACCACGAAATGTGTTGAATACACTTAAAATAGAAAGATTACGTGTGTATGTAACTGCTTATAATGTATTCTGTCTGACCAATTATTCAGGCTTTGATCCCGAAGTTTCTACTCGTCGTCAAACCGCCTTAACTCCGGGTGTTGATTATTCAGCTTACCCAAAGAGCCACCAGATTATCGTAGGGGTTAATTTGAATTTCTAATCTTGTAAATCTTGCAAATAATGAAAAAGATAATTTTAAAATCAATTATAGCTTTGTCAGTTATAGGCCTCTTGGGCTCATGTAATGACACATTGGACACGCCGGCAAAATCAGCAATGGAGGAGTCTGTAGTTTTCTCTACTCCAATCTTGGCAGAAGGGGCAGTAATGGGTATTCATCAATCTTTTGGTGAAACAAACTCGTATCGAGGGCGCTTTTTGCCATTTTATGGTCTAAATACTGACATAGAGTGGTATAATTCTTCAGAGAATACCACCGACGATCGTGCTTTACTAACTGCTTACGATCCAAAGGCTACTAATTCTCAAATGAATACGACTGATAATGTGTGGGCTAAGATGTATGAAGGCGTTGAACGCGCGAATTTATGTATTCAGGGACTACGTACTTACGGAGATGTTACAAATAATAAAGTTCTGGCTCAATTGTTGGGTGAAGCTCTTACATTAAGGGCACTAATTTATGCCGATTTGGTAAAAGCCTGGGGAGATGTTCCTGCACGTTTTCAGCCAGTTGCTAAAATGGAAGTCTATATTGCTAAATCGGATCGTGATGTGATTTACAAACAAATTATTGCCGATTTAGGTGAGGCGGAAGACTTAGTGGCCTGGCCAAATGAGACGACAGTTACGCAATCTGTTGAGAGAGTGAATAAAGCTTTTGTAAAGGGGCTTCGTGCACGGATTTGTTTGGCGGCCGCAGGTTATTCTCAGCGTCCGGATGGCGTTATTCGTCGTAGTACTGATCCTGAATTGACAGTAGAAAAACTATATCCAATTGTGAAACAAGAATGCTTGGATGTAATTAATAGTGGTAAATGTACTTTAGGTACATTTGAGCAAAATTTCAAAAATCTTTGTCAGGAAAATGTAACTGCTGGTCAGGAATCTCTTTTTGAAATTCCGTTTGCTGATGGTCGCGGTAGAGTTCTTTATACATTTGGAATAAAACATACCACGATTGATAAATATACAAAACAACCTCAAGGTGGAGCTAATGGGCCGCTACCAACTGTATTTTATGACTTTGATAAGAGCGATATTCGTCGTAATATAACCTGTATTCCTTATGAGTGGACAAATGGTATTCAGGTTCCACGTAAAATCAGTTCATGGTGTTTCGGAAAACTTCGTTACGAATGGATGAAACGTATCGTAACATCTACAAATGACGATGGCATTAATTGGCAATATATGCGTTTGGCTGACATTTATTTAATGGCTGCAGAAGCAATTAATGAATTAGATGGTCCTACGGCGGCTGCTCTTTATTTGAAACCTATTCGTGATCGGGCATTTCCTAATAATCCAGATAAAGTAACTGCCTATATGGCTACAATTACTGCCAATAAAGAGACATTTTTTAATGCCATAGTTGATGAACGCGCTCTGGAATTTTGTGGTGAAATGTTGCGTAAAAATGATTTAATTCGTTGGAACTTACTTTCTGTGAAACTAAACCAATCAAAAGCAAAAATGAACGATTTGGCTAACCGTACTGGCACTTTCTCCGATTTACCTAATAATATTTATTATAAAACTGGTGCTGATGGTGAATCTGTAGTAATTTACGGATTGGAACATGGCAATACCGATGCTGCAGGTGCAGCCTTGAATTATACTGCAAGTAAACCTTGGTTTATTTCTAATGGAGTAAATGCTCTTAGTGATATAAAAATAGGCTCGCTCTTTCAACAAGACCCTGACAAGCATCAGTTCTGGCCTATTTGGAAAACGTTTATCGAATCCAGTAATGGTAAGTTGACAAATGATTATGGATATTAATTCTGATACTAAAAATTAAAAGAACATGAATATATTATTAAAAAAAATAGCTTATATAATATGTCTTTTTGCAGCATTTTTCTCAAGTTCATGCAATGATATATATGATGAAGTAACCAGCCTTAAAACTGACCGTCTGTTTAGCCCGGTGAATTTTAACGCTGCATTAAACAAAACTCAGGTAACTTTTACTTGGGCTGCTGCGGATAGTGCTGTCTCATATACTCTTCAGGTAAGCAAGGATAGTTTGAATTACAGTACTCCAGTGCTCGATACAACTATTACGAAACTAAGTTATGTACAGGAGTTTGCCGGAGCAACACAATTCTATGCACGCATACGTTCAAATTCAGGCAATAATACCAAGGCTTCCACTTTCAATAATAAGTTGTCGTTTAAGACTCCTGCTGAGAATCTATTTAGTAGTTACTCAACTATTATGACAGGAATGAATCAAGTGACAGCAAACTGGACGCCTGGTGCCAATGTAAATCATCTGGTTCTAACTGCAAGTGACAAAACAATGCAAACAGTACAGTTGACTGCAAATGATATTGCTGCAGGTTCGAAAACCATAACTTCTCTATCAAATTCAACGTATAAAGTTCAGATTTATAATAGTGATATTGTGCGTGGGGAGGTGTCAATAGTCGTTGAAGGGGATGTATACCTACCTGCTGGTGGAAATTTACTGGCAGCTATTACTGCAGCTTCGCCAGGACAAGTAATAATCTTGGAGCCAGGAGCCCTTTATTTGATGGGATCAGCCACTTATAAGCTAAGCAAAGATATCAAAATAAGGGGATTGTTGCCAACAAATCTTCCTATATTGGCAATGACTGGGAGTGCATCTACAACAATGAGTATGCTTGGCTTTGTTGATAGTTCTGTAATAAACTCTGTAGCATTTGAAAATATTGATTTTTCAGGCTATTGTGACAATAATAGTGCAGCAGTAAAAATAGGGTATTTATTCAATAATAATGTACTTACTACTGTGAGTTCATTGTCTTTTAAAAATTGCAAGTTACGAAATTTTGGAAATACACCTATGCGCCTTCAAGGTAACAAAAATCAGGTGATTGACATTTTATCTTTTAATAATTGTACAATTTATGATATCGGTTTTGCAAGTACCTATGCAATCGTAAATACCAATTCGAATGATCACGTTAATAACATAAACTTCAATAATTGTACAGTTTATAATTTTAAAGGGCCTATAGTGTTACAAACTGGTGCTTATACGATAGGTTATGTGAATGTTACAAATTGTGTATTTAACCAAACAACTCAAGATGCAGGTAACCGATTTGAATTTGATCTTAATGGTTTGACAGTTACGAATGGGATCAAAATTAAAGATTCTGTCTTTGGTAGTTCAGGAATATCTACTTCAGGAATAAGAACTTCAGGAACGAAAACTATTACTGGTTGCTATTATACTTCAGACTATAAAGATGAATTCTTGGTAGGAACTACTCCTCCAACATCCTATACCTTTAAAGATAAAATGACATCCTATTCCGGTGCTTCCACAGATTTATGGAATGCTCCAACAACAGGTGATTTTACGCTAAAAGATTCAGCCTTTAAAGGTAAAGGGGTTGCCGGTGATTTGAGGTGGTATTGATAAATTCTAAATCGAGGTAGTTGCTATCATAACTATCTCGATTTATTTCCCGCATATTTTCAAAATGGGTTGAAGCTATATATAAACAAAAAAATATTGGTTTACGGATGAAATTCTTTCAAAAAACAGTTTCCACAATAGGTGTCTTAGTTCTTATTTTAGTTTCAACTTCGATAAAAGCAAAAGGAACTTATGATTATCTCTATCGAGATCTTCCATTCTCAATGTCCAAAGTTAAAGCTCCTGTATTTAAGAACAATAAACTATCTGTTGTTGATTTTGGAGGTTTAGGCGACGGATATACTCTCAATACGCAGGCATTTAGCCAAGCTGTAGATGCACTTTCGGGAAGAGGGGGTGGAACATTGATTGTTCCGCCAGGGGTGTGGTTTACCGGTCCTATAGTGCTAAAGTCTGACATTAACTTGCATCTGGAGAAAGGGGCACTTATTCTTTTTTCTCCTGATTTTAATTTATATCCGCTGGTCAATACGATTTTTGAGGGTTTGGAAACCCGAAGATGTCAATCACCTATCTCGGCTAGGAATGCAACGAATATTGCCATTACAGGTCAAGGTTCTATCAATGGGTCAGGTGAGGCATGGCGTCCGCTGAAGAAGTCAAAAGTTACCGATTTACATTGGAAGAGTGTGATTAAATCTGGTGGTGTGCTAAAGGATCCGACTTATTGGTTTCCCTCAGCAAAATCGCTCAAAGGCGAATCCTTGAGCGACATGAATGTGCCCCGAGGAAAGCTAACTGATTTGGACTGGATTAGCATTAAGGATTTTCTACGCCCGGCAATGATTAACTTTATTGAGTGCGAAAATGTCATGTTGCAAGGCGTTTTATTTGAAAATTCACCCAGTTGGAATATTCACCCGTTGATGTGTACAAATTTGATCGTTGACAATATCAGTGTTCGCAATCCAAGCTATGCTCAGAATGGGGATGGAATTGACGTTGAATCTTGTAAAAATGTATTGATTTTAAACAGTAACTTTGATGTTGGTGATGACGCTATTTGCATTAAATCGGGTAAAGATGAAGAAGGTCGGCGGCGTGCACGCGCTACTGAAAATGTGATTGTGGATAATTGTAAGGTTTTCAAGGGGCATGGTGGCTTTGTAGTAGGAAGTGAAATGTCGGGTGGAGTTAAGAATATTGCAGTGAGGAACTGTCAGTTTATGGGAACTGATGTAGGACTCCGTTTTAAAAGTAACCGGGGCAGAGGTGGAATTGTCGAAAATATTTATATCAACGATATTTATATGTTTGACATCGTTACAGATTCCTTTTTATTTGATTTATACTATGGTGGTAAATCTGCTTCAGAAGCTTTGGAAGACGGTGATCAGCCATCTGTAGAAAATAAAATCCCGGCTGTGACTGTCGAAACGCCTGTGTTTAAAAATATTTATATATGGAATATTGTTTCAAGAAATGCCCGTAGAGCAATGTTTTTTAATGGCTTACCCGAAATGAATATTACAAATATAAACGTCGAAAATACTATAATAACTTCTCAACTAGGTGCTGTTATCTGTGAATCGGATGGAATAAAGTTTAAAAATATTCATATCATTCCTGAGACAGGATCTGCTTTGACTCTTAAAAATGTAAAGAACTTTGATTTAGAATCTTTTATTTATCCAGATTCATTGACTGAAGTCGTGAAAATTTTGGGAAAATCCAGTAATATAAATCTTCCGGAATCGATAATAAAAAGAAAAATTACCGGATTAAAATAATCATAAGAAATAATGATGTCAAATTAAGAAGTCAATGATTGGCTCGGGAGTGGTCGTTTTTTTGATCGGAAAATTAGAAATAAGTAATGGATCATGTGATTTTACATGACCTATTACTTATTTTTGCAATGTATTATACCTTGTCTCTAATAAACTAGTTTTATGAAAAAAATAATCCAACTCATCAGCGGGCTATTGATCGTATTTTCTGTAAATGCCCAATATCACTTTTCATTTTCACATTTCACTTCTGATAATGGTCTGTCTCAAAATAGTATTACGGCTATGATGAAAGATCGCAAAGGTTATTTGTGGTTTGGTACGCGCGATGGATTAAATAAATTTGATGGGTACAATTTTACAGTTTTTAATTCCAAACCCAATCAGAAACAATCGGTGTTGAGTAATAGAATTTTAGCTATAAAGGAAGATAATTGGGGATTTATTTGGATTAAGACCTATGATGAAATTGTGTATCGACTTAATCCATCTGATGAGGTGTTATCTCGTATTGAAAAATCAGATGGAAGCTTCTTAAATGATAAAATTCATGATATTTACATTCTTCATTCCGGTGTTATATGGTTGACGACATTTGATAAAGGATGTTATAAAGTCGTAACCGATCAAAATACACATAAACTGAGCGTTAGTCTTTTGGATAAACGATTGAGTGCCTTGCCAGACAACTCGGTTAAAAGTATTTTTGAAGATAAAGAGCATAATACGTGGATACTCACACAAAGAGGATTGTGTACTATTAGTAATAGTGGAAAATCGGTATTTCAGTTTAATGGGTTATCTTTTTATTCGTATGTTGAAAACGATAAACGTATTATGTTTGGGTGTGATGGTAAGATTGTTCAGTACGAGAAAAGAAATAAAATATTTAAAGTTATTGACTTGCCTGACCAAGTTGGAGCTAGTTGTATTGCAGGTTTTAATTCGAATAATTATATTTTTGCAGCTCAGGGCAAAGGTTTTTTTACTTTTGATGTTTTACGGGCTGAATTCAGACAGTTTTCAAAAGAAAAAAATCCAGAAATGAGAACCAATGATATCTTGCAAATCTATATTGATAGAGCAGGCGAGGCATGGATGGGAATCAAATCGCAGGGTGTTCTTCATTTTGTTCCTCAATCTAATAAAGTAACATATATAGAATCGAAAATTAATGAAGGGCAGGTCTCAAATCCTAATTTTCTAATTTTTGAAGATGAAAAAGATATTTTATGGCTCCAACCGTATTTCGGATCATTTTCCTGGTTTGATAGGGCTAGCAATTCTTTGATTCCATTCTACAGTGCATATAATGAAGAAATTAACACTTTGCTTTCGTATGGCGTAAATCATATTTTGTCTGACTCACAAGGAGTATTGTGGATTAGTACAAACCGTGGAAATGGGTTCTTCAAATGTACGTTCCTTCCCGATTATTTCAATCATTATTTGTTTCATGATCATTCCGTTTATAGTATTTCAAATGAAACGCGCGCCATTTTTGAAGATCGAGAAAAGCGACTTTGGGTGGCATGTAAGGATGGTTCTGTTCACGTGTTTAATGAGAAAAAAAGAGAAATTGGTACATTAAATCGGGATGGTAGGATTGTTTCAGGAGGAAGCTTTGAGGTACTGGTTTATAATTTTTGTCAGGACAGGCAGGGAAATATTTGGTTTGCAACTAAGAAGCAAGGCTTATTTCGATTGAAGTCAACCGGAATGAAAAATAGCTTCCGAATTGAAAATTTTGTTCACAATCCCAACGATGTTTACTCTCCTGCAAATAATGATTTTTATTCTATTGTGCAGGATAATTTAGGCCGGCTTTGGGCCGGAAGCTATGGCGGTGGAATTCATCTGATTGATGAGGCTAATGGTTGTATCCGTTTTATTCATGCTAAAAACGAATTAAAAAAATACCCTATTGCCAATTGCTCGAAGGTTCGTCAGGTTTTTGTTGATTCAAAGCGGCATATCTGGGTGGCAACCACCGAAGGATTTGTTGTATTTAATAGCAATTTTAACTCGCCAAAAGATATTGTTTTTAAATACTACCATAAAAGTGAAGGTAATCCTAATAGTTTAGCGGCGAATGATGTTCATTGTATTTTTGAAGATTCAGAGGCAAACATATGGCTTGGAACTTTTGGAGGAGGATTGAACAAGCTTAAACAAAAATCAAATGCTGAAAATAAGTTTGAATTTGAAGTTTATGATCGTTCTAAGGGAATGCCCAATAACGTAGTATATGCCATTATTGACGACAAACAAGGAAACCTGTGGCTGACCACTGAAAATTCAATTGTGAAATTCAACAAGAAGAATAAAAAGATTGAAGTTTTCGGAAGAGGAAATGAGTTGGAGAATGTTGAGTTCTCGGAGGCTTCAGCTTGTTTGCTAAGTTCGGGTGAGATTTGTGTTGGTTCCAAATCGGGCTTTTATTCTTTTATACCAGAAGAGGTAAGGCGGCGAGTGATAAAGTCACCACTTGTATTTACTCGCTTACTCTTATTTAATAAGGAGGTTGGAATTGGAGATAAGGAGTTAATCCTTAAAACACAATTAGATAAAGCATCTAAAATTGTGTTTAATCATAAGCAAAATGTTTTTACAATTGAATTTGCAACGCTGGATATGCGTGCGCCGGAGAAAATTCAATATGCCTATAAACTTGATGGTTTTGATTCGGATTGGCAAAGTGTACAAACAAAGCATTTTGCAACTTATACAGCTTTGCCACCGGGCATTTATACTTTTCGGGTTAAATCAACCGATAGCGAAGGAGTCTGGTTGCAAAATGAACGTCAAATTGAGGTGCAAATTTTGCCCTCCTTTTGGCAATCAGCCTTTGCGAAGATTATGTATGTACTACTCGTAATAGCATTGTTCTTAGTGATATTATATATTTTTGTCGTTATTTTTAAATTGAAGAATAATGTTCAGCTTGAAAAACAAATGACAGATATGAAACTTCGTTTTTTTACAGATATTTCTCACGAACTGCGCACTCCACTTACATTAATCTCTCTTCCAGTAGATAATATTTTACAAGAAAATTTAGATCCAAATGTAAGAAACCAGCTGATCCATATACGTCGTAATTTAGATCGTGTAATGACTTTGATAAATCAGATTCTTGATTTTCGAAAAATACAGAATAATAAAATGCGCTTGGTTGTAGAGGAAGTCAATTTTGGAGAGCTTACAAGAAATTGTAGTAGTAATTTTCTTGAAATAGCACATTCAAAAAACATCATTTTTGACTTTATTAATGAGTCCGGTGATACTAAAGTATGGGTTGATCCGGAACGCTTTGATTCAATTGTTTCCAATTTACTTTCAAATGCATTCAAATTTACACCATCTGGAAAAAGAATTACTGTCAAGACTTTGTTGAAGCAAAATGTTGCTGTTTTGTCGATAGCCGATGAAGGGGTTGGCATTGCTCAGGAAAAGATAAACTTTATTTTTGACCGCTTCTTTAGTATTTCCACGCTACGGAATATAGCTCAAAAAAGCACTGGCATAGGGCTTGATCTGGTCAAGAAACTTGTTGATCTGCACCATGGGTCTACTCATGTAGAAAGTCAGCTAGGAAAGGGAACTGTTTTTGAGATAGGGTTTAAACTTGGTTCTACTCATTTTGATGGTGATGCAGATTTAATAGTTTCTGATAATATTGTTGTCAATAATGAGCAGGAAGGTATTAAGACTACTATTGATGTTGAAAAATCAGGCGATATAGCTCCTCTCATTCTTGTAGTTGAAGATAATGATGAATTGCGTCATTTTTTAATGATAAGTTTGCAGAAAAGTTACCGAGTTGCTGAAGCTGAGAATGGATTGATTGCTTGGGAAAAAGTTGAACATTTAATGCCCGATTTTATTATTACTGATTTATTAATGCCTGAGATGGATGGTCTTGAATTAACCACCAAGGTGAAAACAGATAAGCGAACATCACATATTCCTGTTATTCTGCTGACTGCAGTAACAGATGTCGAGAGTAAAATAGCCGGAATGAAAGCCGGCGCCGATGATTATCTTACGAAACCATTCAGCTCTGAATTTTTGTATGCCAGAATTGAAAATTTAATGACACAACGGGATAAACTGCAACAGTTTTATCGAGTGCAAATTATTTCGTCTAAACCAGATTTTAGTTTGCCTCCTTTGGAGATAAAATCGCAGGAAGAAAGTTTTATGAAAAACTTAATTAAGCTCATGAATGAGAATCTTGAAAACTTTGATTTGAATATCGATCTACTTGCATCTGAATCAGGAATGAGTAGGACAGTATTCTTTAATAAATTGAAAAGTTTAACCGGGTTTTCGCCAGTTGAATTTGTTCGTGAAATTAGATTTGAACGCGCTGCAGAATATATCAGGGAAACTCAATTGACTGTTTCTGAAATCTCATATAAAGTCGGTATTGAAGATCCTCGTTATTTTAGTCGCTGTTTCAAGCAAAAATTTGGTATGACGCCTTCTGAATATAGAGTTCATCGGGAACTTAAATAATTTTATCGAATTCAACGCTTTTGCACTCTACTTGGTGTTATTAGAATATAGGTGGTTTAATAGTATCATAATTTGTTTATGTATAATTTGTTTGACACAATATTTTAGCTTTGATTGACTAGTTGTTTTACTAATACTGGTTGTTTTATTTAAAGTGATATTTATCAAGGTAGCTCTATAGTTGTCTTTTTACAATGATGATATCCGTCTTAGTTGCCATTCTACATTCACTAATGGGATGATGAATGTATGGCTCATTTATTCCTTTGTTTGATTGAATTTGGTTCGACTTTGTATGATTTCTTCGGGATCTATATCAGATTTATTTATCTGTAATAATTTAACGCTCTGTTGAAAGCCTGAATTTTAAAAAAAACGAAATCGACAGAGTCGTTCTCTGGTGTTTGCGCAGAACTCTTACCTTCCACTTGTACCATAATATAATGGAGTAATTTTCAAAATTTGTAACCATTTTCGTCCACACGTTGATTCCTTATAATGGTCTACTTGAATTCGCTGCAAAGTTGTCTCTTGGATACTTCTATAATGAACAGAATTCTTAATAGAATGAAGGGGTGTCTGTGGTAGTATAAATAAGTTGCCCAAAACAGAGCTTCCTAACAGAGAAATGGGAAAGAATTTGAAGACTACACATTGCCGTATACTGAACAATATGTAAAGTGGTGTGAGGAAATAGGAAAATTGAATAGGAGGAATGCTATTTAATTTCCTATTACCTAGATTGCCGAATATTTTCGCGTGTAAAGTTTAATTTATTGACGTTTTGTTTTTGTAACTCTATACGTTTTATATAATTAATAGTTGCTTAACTCTTGTTTGCCTTGGTTAAAATCAAGCGAGTTTTGTGTGTAAAATTAGATTTGATAGCCAATTATTTGTTTTTTAAAATTGTAAATAGTGTATTGTTGTCGAAATAGTATTATGTTAGGATAATAAAATATGATTATTCTTGTTACGAATACTTTATTTTTGCAATGTCGAAATGTTTAATTTCGCAAAAATAGAAACCTTTTAATATTAAATTTCATTTTATGAAAAGAAAAATCATTTTTTTATCGGTATTACTCTTGTTTGGAGTATGCCTTGTATCTGCACAACAGAACCTTTCTGTTTCAGGGGTTGTAACTGATTCTAGTGATGGGAGTCCATTAATAGGGGTTTCTGTCGTCTTAAAAGGGACAACCAATGCGACAATTACGGATGTGAACGGGAAGTATAATTTGGTTACTTCACAGGGAGCTACGCTAGTTTTCTCATACATTGGTATGGAGAAGAAAGAAATTCTTGTCAAGAGTAATGTAATCAATGTTGCTCTTCAGTCTGATTCAAAACTTCTTGATGAAGTTGTTGCTATTGGTTATGGTAGTGTAAAAAAGAAGTTAATTACTGGAGCTACGGTTCAGGTAAGCGGAGACCAACTTCAAAAATTGAGTACCACCAATGCGCTCACAGCAATGCAAAGTCAAACTCCAGGTGTTAATATTACTCAATCTTCGGGACAACCAGGAGAAAGTTTTAAGGTTAATATCCGGGGTATTGGTACCATTGGTAATTCTGATCCTCTTTATGTTATTGATGGTGTTGCCGGCGGCGATATTAATTCATTAAATCCATCCGATATCGAATCTATCGATATCTTAAAAGATGGAGCCTCTTCTGCTATTTATGGTTCGCGTGCTGCCAATGGCGTAGTCTTGATTGCTACTAAACAAGGTAAATCGGGCAAACTACAAGTTAGTTATGACGGGTATTATGGTATTCAAAATATAGCTAAAATGCCTTCATTATTGAATGCAAAACAGTATATGCAAGTTGAAGACCAAATAAATACAAATGAGGGTATAACTCCAATTAATTGGAAGTCTATATTAGGAACAACTTATAATGCAGTTATGGCAGGGCAAACGACCAACTGGATGGAGGTGATGCGTTATAAAAATGCACCTACTCAAAATCATGCTATTAACATTGCTGGTGGTAATGATGTCTCTAAATTTTCAATGGGAGTATCTAATACTTCACAAGACGGTATTTTTGGAAAGCAGGCTAATTCCAGTTATAAACGTACTACTGTCCGTTTGAATTCCGATCATATTATTCTGAAGAATAAATCTTTTGATATTATCAAGATTGGTGAAACTTTGAATTTCAACTATTCTGTGAAACATGGTGTTGGAGTTGGCACTCAATATGTAAATGATATTTCTAATGCTTTGATTGGCTGTCCTCTTATTCCTGTTTATGGAGCTAACGGAAATTATTTCGACAACTCTGATCAGACTGCTACTGGATTCAACCTTGGAAATCTTGGTGGCGCAACTAATCCTGTTGGTGAAATGGTTGCTAAACGGGGAAATAATGAAACGGATAATTATAATTTGAATATGTCTGCAAATTTGCAAATTCAACCAACTAAAGGTTTGATTTTTAAATCTCAGTTTGGATATAGAATGAATGCAAATACGTATCGTAATTTTCAACCAACCTACAACTTTGGTGCCTTAATCCAGAATACAGATATGACGGTACAACAATCGGCCGGAGCTGGTTACAACTATTCTCTGGAAAATACACTGAACTATAAGTTTAATGTTCATGCGAACCATTTTGACGCTTTAATCGGTCAGTCAATGGAAATATCAGGTTTGGGTTCTAATTTAAGTACAACTAATGACGGATATCTATACAATGATTATGCTCATGCTTATTTGAGTAATACTTCAGGTACTACTGGCGCAACTACAATAACAGGTGGCCCAGGCTCTGTTAACGGATCAACAAAAAGCAAATTGGCTTCTTTTTTTGGCCGTGTGAGTTACGACTATAACGAAACCTATATGGCTACAGTTGTAATGCGTGCTGATGGTTCTTCAAATTTTGGTTCTGGCCATCAATGGGGATATTTTCCTTCAATGGCAGCAGGTTGGGTTATCTCTAACGAAAGTTTTATGGAATCATCCAAAAGCTGGTTGGATTTTTTGAAATTGCGTGGCAGTTGGGGTGAAAATGGAAATTGTAATATTACTCCATTCCAATATGTTGCATCTGTTGCATATGATGGCTTTTCAAAATATTCTTTTGGTAATAATCCTTCAGCTCAAAGCGTGGGTGGTTATCCTAATGTACTTTCAAATCCTGATGTAAAATGGGAAACTTCAATACAAACCGACTTAGGTTTTGATGCACGTTTCTTGAATTCTCGATTGAGCGTTGCTTTTGACTACTACAACAAAGCAACTAATGACTGGTTGGTTATTGCTCCTCAATTGGCTTCGTATGGTACTGGTGCACCTTATATTAATGGTGGTGATATCGTCAACAAAGGTTTTGAAGTTGCTTTAGGATGGAATGATCATGTTGGTCAGGATTTTACTTATGGAGTTAATGTAAATGCATCTTTCAATCATAACAAGGTTACTAAAATTAATAATGGCGAAGGCATAATTCATGGTGCATTGAATGTCTTAAGCCAGAGTACATCAGAAATGTATCGTGCTCAGGTCGGTTATCCTATCGGTTACTTCTATGGTTATAAAACATCTGGAGTATTCCAAAATGCATCTGATATAGCCGCTTGGAAAGCTGCCGGAAATGGCATTCTTCAAGGTAGCTCTGTTAAGCCGGGTGATTTGAAATTCACAGATATTAATCATGATGGTGTGATTGATGATAAGGATAAAACAAAGATTGGCGATCCAAATCCTGATATGACTTTGGGCATTAATCTTAATTTCGGCTATAAAGGTTTCGACTTAGGTATTTCTGCTCATGGCGCATTTGGACAACAAATTGCGAAGTCTTATCGTAGTTTTGCCGATAGTCGTTATGATAATTTTACTACCGATGTGTTGAATTACTGGCATGGTGATGGAACTTCAAACAAATATCCTATTTTAGGTTTAGGTTCTAGCACCAATTTCTCAAATATCTCAGATATCTATATCGAAAATGGTGATTATTTGAAAATTTCGAATGTTACGCTTGGTTATGATTTCAAGAAATTATTCCCTAAGATGCCTTTAACTCAAGCTCGACTATATGTTACAGCTCAGAATCTATTTACGATTACAAAGTATTCAGGAATGGATCCTGAAATTGGTTCGAATGCCGGAACTTCAGATAATTGGGCATCGGGTATAGACATTGGTATGTATCCAAGTCCCAGAACTTTTTTAGTCGGCGTCAATCTTAAATTTTAATAAAGAATAAGTATGAAAAAAATAATATATTTAGCAGTAGCTGTATCGAGTCTGCTGTTTACTGCATGTGGTGATTTTCTTGACACTCAGGATTTAACTCATAAAAACACCTCCAACTTTCCAAAGACAGTTGTTGATGCGCAACAAATGTTGACCGGTGTTTATCAAAATATGAATGAACAATTTGATAATCATTTATATGGAAATATACCATCAAGATCTTTTTGGTTTTATGCAGAAGTAGCTTCTGATGACCGTTTAGGCGGGGGTGGACCGAACGATCAGGGATGGCAGGCTGAGGATCTGTTTCTGCAATATAATAATTCTGATATGTACAGAATGATTTGGCAAGTGCGTTACATGGGCGTTTACCGTGCCAATTTTGCGCTGGAGAATTATGACAAATGTACAGGGTACACTGATAGTATTCAGAAATACACGTTGAAGGGCGAAACTCATTTCTTACGTGCATTCTACTATTACGAACTGGCATCTATGTTTGAAAACATACCATTGACTCTTTCAAGCACACCAGTTAACTTAGCACAAGCAACTCCGGCTACTACCTGGGGGCAGATTATGACTGACCTTAAGCAAGCTGTCGCATTATTGCCTGCTACTAAAACTACGGCCGCAAATGCAGGTCATGCAGACAAGTATGCTGCAGAAGCGCTGTTAGCCCGTGCTTATCTGTTTTATGATGGCTTTTATAAAGCAAATGCCGGTGCTGATGTTGCTCTTGCCGATGGCACTACACTAACTAAACAAAATGTAATTGACGCTCTTAAAGATGTTGTCACGAACTCTGGTTATCAACTAGTGCTGTCTGATTATCGCAATTTGTGGCCTTATACTAATAGTTTAACAAAAGAAGACTATGCTTATACAAAAGGTCAGAATCTGTTATTCGCAGGCGATAAAGGTGCGGCCAATCCTGAATCGATGTTTGCTGTGAAATTTTCCAACTTTGCAAAAGAAGACGGTACTGCTTCTCAGGGATATTCAAATCAGATTGCTCTTTATATGGGCATGCGTGGAAATCAAAATATGGCCGGCACTTTCCCATTTGGACAAGGCTGGGGTGGTGGTCCTGTAGCTCCTAATTTGTGGAATGATTGGAAAGCTGCTGATCCAACTAATGCTGACATGCGTCGGGCGGCTACTATTTGTGATATCCCAACAGAATTAGCTGGAGGACAAAAAGATGCTAATGGAGTTGTTACTCCGAATTATCAATATGGTCAATGGGGCTTTATTCAGGAGACAGACTATTATATGAAAAAGACCAGTGCCATTGTTTGTAAAAAAGCTGATGGAACTTACGCAAATAATTTTGAAGCGGTAATGTACAACAATACAACGTCTAATCTTATGCAGAATGGTAATACTACAGATTTAGTCTATATTCGTTATGCTGACGTCCTTTTGATGTTATCTGAACTGACTGCTGACCCAAGCTATATGAATCAGGTACGTGCCCGCGTAGGTTTACCTGCCATTGGATATTCGCTGGCAGCTCTACAAAACGAACGCCGTTTTGAATTTGCAGGTGAAGCTATTCGCTGGAATGACATGCGTCGTTGGGGAGATACTTATTGTAAGGCAGCTTTAGACAGGCAGCTAGGTGTGGCAGTTTATACTAATGGTAAACCTGCAGTTAATTCTCCAACAGGTATTGATAAATATAGCGTGCGTTATGGAATTACTCACGGTTTTGTAATGATCCCGGGAAGTGAAATAGCACTGTCAAATGGTGTCTTGAAAC
>DAIQOQ010000324.1:0-2867 GCA_036787795.1 Paludibacter sp.
GAGGTACCAATACGAGTCCATTTACTGGCATCAATTATCGACATAGTTCCTTTATTATCAATCACCCGTATCTGGGCATGGATAACTAAACCTGTTGTAAGAAACCACAGTGACAAGAATATATGTAATTTAATATTTTTCATTCGGTTGCTTTCTATTTCTTGCGGATTTGCATACTACACAAGCTTGCATTCTATTGTCGATAAATCATAAATTATAGGCTCCATATTGAGATTTAAATAAATGGAACAATATAACGTAATACCTAAATTTCCTACCGATCCCATCCCCCTACTTATCGGGGCGAAATCCGGTAACTTTTTATAAAATAAACAGAAAAAAAAGATAGTAGTATTTGATTGCCAACTACGACAGAGAATATACTATTTATGCGAATCAGGAGTTACACTCATACACATTCTATTTATAATAAGCTATTTCCCGTAGGGAATACCTATCAATAGAAAATGGAAACAGATACAACCAATTCCCCGTAGGGGGATAAACAAGGTAAAATGTGAATGTCCTACGGACAATAAATATGCATATCTGTTTATTCTATGGATATATAAGTCCTACGGACTACTTTTTTCAACTACTGATTCGCATTATTTATTTAAAATGAAACAGGACATTATTCAATAGGAGTTAAATAATATCATACGATATTTTTTATAACTCTCATCAAAAGCCCTCTCTTTGAGAGATATTTTGATGAGAGTTCCAAATCAGGAACAAATAATTTAGTCGCTTAAAAACCTGCATATTATAATATCCAATTCACTTCTATTTGATCACCAACGTTTAGCGCCCAATCTTGATCTGCTGTAGAAGCGGGCTTTAAAGTAAGTTTACCATCAGCATCGAAGCCGTAATCGTTTGTAGGAATTAGCTTTGCACCATTCCGATATACAGATACTTTGTAATCAACTGTTGGATAATTTCCGGCAGCTCCACCAGTGGCCTGATAAACCACTGTTGTTGCATCTGATACACTAAAAACGTTATGTCCACCTACTATCAAATTTGAAACTAATAATTTTTCGGTAGCACCGGTTGCTTCATTATGTACCAATAAAGTATAACCGGCACCTGTAGTACCATGTATAGAGGCACCTTCACCAATTTTTGACGGAAGTGCAGTAGTTATCTGTAGTCCATCCAGTGCAAATACTTTTCCGGTTGCATCTATATAGGTGTCGTTAGTCAACGTACCCCCCAATTGCCAGGTAGTGGTGGTAGCCTCGGTAGTTGTGTTGGTCAAAGTGGTCAGACCATTTGCCGTTTGTAAATACTTAATGGTTCCTTTGTTATCCACTACTCTCACAGTGCCATTTAATGATCCGGAAGCATTTTTAGCGATATTTCCCGTTTTCGTTTGTGCATTGGCTACGCTTGCCATTGAAAAAATTGCAAATGCCACGCATGCAATTTTCATCCCTTGTTTTTGTACTTGTAAGTTCATTTTTCTTGAGTTTAAATTGTATTGTTTTTTATTTAAATTGAATAATCTTAATTTCATCGTCGACATAACAAGCCGCTTGGTCTTCTAAATCAATATGCGCATTATCCACTTGGGTAAATTCAACATTTATTCCATTGCGATATACCTGAATTTTTTTTAGATCCGTAATTTTAATGGGAGTTGCAAACCGTTTTTGTCCATCTGTAGAAGCAATTGCTATAAGTTTATACGTATTTGTTCCCAGCATATCGCCACTAAGTTTTCGAACAAGGCCTGTACCGGGTGCTACTGCCAATAAGCCATCGGTAGCCGCATCCCCGTCTTGCAATCCGGTTATCGATAATGTATTTGTAACTGTGGTTGCTAATTCTGTGGGCTTTATCAACGTTCCTCCCAATTGTACATTTCCGTTTTCGGTTGATAAACCGTTATCTGCCGAGCTGATAAGATTCACTCCGGAGGAACTCACTCCATTCACAGAAGAAGAGAGCACTCCATTGACTAAAGAGAGTGAGTTACTATTAATTATATCGACAGCTTCTCCGGCGGTACCGTTGACGGTGGAAGATAGACTATTTACTATTGAGGTATTTGAAACGAGTGTTACCGGTGGATTTTGGATAACTAATTTTCCGCTCGTATCAAAACCTAATATTTTACTGATATTACCGGGTATAGGGGCCAATTCAGCGGTGACTCCATTCACAGTACTGGTTAGCTTTTCTGAAGTACCAACCAAGGTATTCGTTGTAGTTGATTTCATAACTGATTTAATACTATCATGAATAACCGTGTTTTTTGCTATAACAAAGGCTAAACTGTCCGATACGGGAGAAGTGTTCAGCAAATGACCGAACTGATTTTTATCCAGATCGACCTGAGCAGCATTAACAACTGCCCCTGTGCCATTTAGCACTTTAATAACCTGACTATTACTGATCAGGTTATTTCCGTGAACTGCTCCTGATTTAATTGCCGTATTGATTACTTTGACAACCGAATCTCTAACGGCTGCATTTTGGTTCAGGGAGTTCGCTATTAATGTTGGCAACTCGGTTTTGTTAACAACCTGTATCCACTGTGACAAATCCATACTCCAATAATATATACCTTTTGGTGCCGTACCCAACTCGTTAAAAATGAGCATTCCACTTACAGGTATTCCATCTAATATCCATACATGTATGTCATTAAGTTGAATTCGTGGCAAGCGCAGCCCTTTTGTCAGACTTTCCAGTTCGAGCAACGACCCTGATTGAATCACCATCGGATTATCGCCAATTTTGTTTTGGGCGAATGTTGGCAAAGTCAGGATTATTAATAAAAAAAACAAGAAAAGATGCTTCTGTTTCACAACCGTATTTTTCATTTGTTTTTTGTAGTGTGCTATATTATTCATTTT
>DAIQOQ010000325.1:0-2867 GCA_036787795.1 Paludibacter sp.
TTTGCCATTGAAATAGCTCGCAAGATTGGCTTGCCCGAAGACCTGATTGCCGAAGCTGCCGAGAAAGTAGGAGCGGAGCACCTGGATTACGACAAGCACCTGCAGGACATTGTGCGCGACAAACGCTATTGGGAAAACAAACGCCAACAAATTCGTCAGAAAGAGAAGCGGTTGGAAGAAACGCTGGCTAAGTACGAAGAAGAGATGGCTGGTATGGATAAGCAGCGTAAGGAAATTACGAACAAAGCGAAAGATGAAGCCAAAAACTTGTTGAACGAAGCCAATGCTAAGATTGAAAATACCATACGCCAGATAAAAGAGGCCGACGCCGAAAAGGTTCGAACACAATTGGTAAGAAAGGAATTGGATGATTTCAAAAAGAAAATTGGAAATGAGCTGACCCCTAAATCCCCTAAAGGGGACTTGGAAAATGTACCGACTTTGAAACTTAAATCTAAAGTAGCTCAAAAAGCAATCACTACTTCAGAGCGAGAAGCTGAGAAATCAGAATTGAAAATCGGTTCCAACGTTCGTATGAAAGGACAAACGGCTACCGGAACCATTATTGAAATGCAGGATAAGCAGGCGTTGGTGGCTTTTGGTAATCTGAAGTCGACCGTGAAGCTGAACCGACTGGAAGCTATCAGCAATAATCAGTTAAAGAAGGAAGCACGTAAATACGAATCGCTGGGCAATACGGCTACCGACGAAGTTCGTCAGCGCAAGCTAACGTTTCAGTCGGAAATAGATGTGCGGGGCATGCGTGGCGACGAAGCGTTGCAGGCTGTGATGTATTTTATAGACGATGCCGTGATGGTAGGTGTGGCATCGGTTCGCATCCTGCACGGAACAGGTACCGGTGCGTTGCGCCAGATGATTCGTCAGTATCTTGGAATCACTCACGGCATTCGGACGTATCGCGACGAACATATCCAGTTTGGTGGTGCCGGTGTTACGGTGGTGGAGTTTGAGTGAGGATCCCTGTTTTCGAATGTGGAAGATGGTTTATACTTTTTGTTCTAATTTAGTCAGGTAGTTTCGTTTTGTATTATAGTTCAATAAGTAGGCTCTTTTGCAGGGTTCATTCAGAAAAGAGTTAGACAATAAAGATTCGACTTTGGGCTGCTTTTCTAAAAAAGGAGCTATCAATTTCTCTATACGATTTTCAGCAATTCCTATTCTTCTTCCAAACTCAATAAAATCAGTTTTATGTGCATGACCTGTTATTCTAGACTTTCCGGACTTATATGAATCAGCAAATAATCCTTTGTCTAAAGCAAAATCAGTGTCGTCCACGTGCAATCTGGTGTTGATTAAGTCGTAGGCCGGACTGAGTATATAATCACCTGCGGGAGTTTCTAATAGTGAAAAGTTCTTGAGGTGCGCGTCTCCGTTGCTAAACAGATAATTGAAAAGGATTAATGAAAAATATCTCTCGATTTCAATACGCCAGGCTGGGACATATTTTTGTATCAGATAACCCAATTCTTCGTAACTATAATTGTATTTAAAATTTGCACCTGCATTATCTTTTGTTTTGCCGGCCAGCGTTGCAAAATCTTCTTTGCCCCATTTCTTTTCGTCGGGTTTTACATCAAATCGTTTTGTTATATAAGCTGGCGTTCCGTCTTTGAAAAATATCAGGGCATTTGCAGCTGTTTTTAGTCCATAAACCTGAGAGGCAATTTGCATGGTCAGGTGCTCGTTTGCCGGAACCTGATCTACTTTCTTTAAGTCGCGCGGTATAGGTTTTAAGATATATGTTCCATGTTCACCTTCTTTGGTCAGTCTGAGAATATTCTTTTCGAGTATAAGACTAATTTTTTCCTGAACTCCCGAGATGGATATGCGTTTGCGATTTTCCATGAACATTTCTTCAACAGATTCATCCAGTCTTGGTTGCTCGTAAGGTAAAACATGACTCACTTTTTTGTTATTGAATACATTCCGCAGGCAGCCGGGACTGTAGGTCTTGAAACCTTCAGCCAATGTTCCCGGGCAACAATTTATCTTTTCTAAGTCCATTTATAATAATGCTTTTACGGTTATAGCTCCAATTGTATCGAATTGAGCTGTTTGCATTAATAACCCGAAGTGGTCATCTTCATCTATTTTCCATTGGAGACTTTGTAATTTTCGGTTTACTCCTTCGCTCAGCATGTTGAAAAATAAAGGAAATAAGTACTCGGATCTGTATTCTTTTTGTGTTTTGGGTAACGTTAAGCTAATAGATGGCATATCGGGATCGTTATAATAATCATCATCATAACGAAACACATAGCTTCCGGGGTTTTCTTCTGATAAGATACCCGCCAAAAACTCATTTCGGTAAACTGCCGCTTTTCTCATTTATTTTTTCACTTCAAGTTTCATCTCAAGTCCTAAAACATCTGCTAATTTGCTGATAGAATTCAATGTCGGATTTCCTTTTCCGCTTTCGATGGCTTTCAGGGTTCTTAGACTAACAGTTGCAACTTCTGCCAGATAGTCCATCGAAATCCCGAGTTCTTCACGCCTTTGTTTAATCGTTTGGGCCAGATTCATCTTATTATTATATATTATTATCCGTATTTGTGCAATATATTGCCTTTTGAGTACAAATATAGTAGTTGTTTTTGAAATAATTCAATATTGGTGTAATATATTGCACCGATTAACGCTAAACGATGTGTAAATCCATGAAATTAGAATAAAAGTGTAATCTATTACACTAATGGTAGGTGTAAAAACAGAGAGAATCCATTTAGTAATTCTAAATGGATTCTTCCTTAGTCTGTTATCTTACAGTTAGTGTAGTGCGGTTTATTTCTTGTCCAACTGTCCGAAAACCTTTTTCAATAAATCGTTTACACGGGCTGACGGATTGC
>DAIQOQ010000114.1:0-6406 GCA_036787795.1 Paludibacter sp.
TGGGGAATCAGAACAGGCTTAAGTATTAGCTTTTAATTGGATTGCTAAATAACGACGAATCTTGATTTTTTTTATATAATTTTCAATTCTTCGTTGACCATTCTTAGTTTCTTATTCTATCTTTGTGTATCGAAATCAAATGATGTAATATTTAGTTCATTAAAACATAAATATATGGAAACAACTAACATTCAAGTAGCTATTATCGGAGCTGGAAATATGGGTGGAGCTATTGCCCGTGGATTATCAAAAGGAAAATTAATTCTATCAAAAAACATTCGGGTTAGCGATGTTTCGCAAGCCAATCTGGACGCAATTAAGGCTTTTGCACCGGAAATTAGCACAAGTAATTCCAATCGCGAAATTATTAAAAATGCAGATATTATTCTTCTGGCTGTGAAACCATGGTTGGTAGAGACTATTTCCGAAGAAATTGAGAATTTGATTGACTATAAAAAACAAATCATTGTATCTATTGCTGCCGGAGTGGATTTTGGAAAATTAGCCGGTCTTTTCAATACCGATGCAACCATGTTCCGCATAATTCCAAATACTGCTATTGATGTATTGCAAAGCGTTTCTACCATTTCATCTTTCAACTCAAATAAAAATCAGGAAGAACTTATTGTATCGCTGTTTGCTGAATTAGGCAAAGCATTTCTGGTACCAGAAACACAATTAAATGCATTTATGTCATTGTCTTCTTGTGGAATTGCCTATGCTTTCCGTTATATACGTGCGGCTACGGAAGGTGGTGTAGAAATGGGTATTTATCCGGGAATAGCAAAAGAAGTAGTAATTCAGACATTGCGTGGAGCCATTGATTTGCTTGAAACCAATGACACACACCCCGAAGTGGAAATTGATAAAGTAACTACACCGGGCGGCATCACTATAAAAGGATTGAACGAAATGGAAGCTCACGGTTTTACAAATGCCGTAATAAAAGGATTAAAAGCATCTCATTTAAAATAAAACAACCTGCTGTTCCGAAGTTTTAAACTTTGGAACAGTTTTATTAAACAAACGATATTATGAACACACAAATTAAACAAATAGCCGAAAGGTTGCGCGGATTACGCGACGCGCTTGACCTTAGTCTCGCTCAGGCTGCTGAGAAATGTGGTATTTCCGAAACAGATTATGCCCGTTACGAATCGGGAGAATCGGACATCCCCATGAGTTTCATCTGCGAAGTAGCCGAAACTTTCGGAATAGAAACAACTGCACTAATTTCGGGCAACGACCCTCACTCCGAAGGCTACTCTGTAACACGTAAGGGAACAGGAACCAGCGTGGAACGCACAAAAGCGTACAAATACCAATCATTAGCTCATGGATTCCGCAATGCCAAAGTGGACACTTTCGAAGTAACGGTAGAACCCTGCAACAAGCCCATCAATTTAAACACCCATTCCGGACAAGAATTTAATTTAGTGCTCGAGGGAAGCATGCAGCTCAGGATAGGTGCGAATGACATTACTCTTCACGAGGGTGACAGCATTTATTTTGATGCCACAAAACCACACGGAATGAAAGCTCTCAATGGGAAAAAGGTAAAATTTCTGGCTGTGATTATCTAAATTGTATTCTTGATACCAACAGATCACTCCTACGGGTTTGCTATTTCCATTTCCTACCATATTATGTAATGCACAGAATGAATATCAGCCCCAGAGGAGCATTCTGTTTGTAAAAACATCTGCAAACAGAATAAAAAAAGCTCTGGAGTAGCACCCTGTTTACGGCAATGAAAAATTCCACCCGATACAATAATGTCATATTATACCGCGTCTGTTTGTATGCTCAAATTTCCGGAAATATTTATTTTTGAAGAATCTAATTATTTACATTTGGAAATAAAATCGGGTTACCGGAGCAATAAAAGGCCTCCGAAATAAGATCTGTTTATCCCTTAATGAGTATTTTTATCCCAAATAATCCCTTTTTACCCCTATTTTTTGGTCATCTAACTTTATGAAGCTTACTTTGCAGCCTCGTAAAAAGAAATGCAAATTTCTTTCAGAATTCAGGAAACATCATCTGAAAGAATATCATTCGTTATCAACAATTGCATAATTAGTAATCTGATTCTATCTGCCTGAAATATGAACCCGATGGTTCTTAAAAAATTATATATATGTTAGAAAAGTTCCTTAAACAAACGGAATTCAAAGACTTTGAAGATTTCAAAGCAAACTACAAGCTTATTGTTCCCGAAAATTTCAATTTTGGGTACGACATTGTTGACGAGTGGGCCCGCAAAGAGCCAAACAAACCTGCCTTGCTCTGGACAAACGATCAGGGAGACTGCCATAAGTTCACTTTTGCCGAAATGAAAGAACGTACCGACCAGACGGCTTCGTATTTTCAAAGTCTCGGTATAAAAAAAGGAGATATTGTGATGGCTATCCTCAAACGTCGTTACGAATTCTGGTTTACCATTGTGGCTTTACACAAAATCGGTGCTATCATTATTCCCGCAACGCACCTGTTGACCAAAAAAGATATCATCTACCGCAATAACGCCGCAGACATTAAGGCTATCATTGCTGTTGGCGAAGAACCTATCATCACACACATCAACGATGCTATGCCCGAATCACCCAGCGTGGAAATGCTGATATCGGTTGGACATATTATTCCGGAAGGCTGGCACGATTTCCATAAAGGAATAGAAAATGCAGCTCCTTTTACTCCAATTAAAAACGTAAATAAAAACGACGATCCGCTTATTATCAGTTTTACCTCCGGAACTACCGGAAATGCCAAAATGGTATTGTTAGACTGTGTATACCCGCTGGCGCATATCATTACCGCTAAATATTGGCACAACTTACGCGAAGATAGCCTGCACTTAACCATTGCCGACACCGGATGGCTTAAAGCTCTTTGGGGAAAACTCTACGGACAATGGATTGTAGGGGCGTGTGTATTCGTTTACGATCATGAGAAATTCACTCCTACAGCCATGTTGGAAATGATTGAGAAGTATCACATCACATCCCTTTGTGCACCTCCCACTATTTTCCGTTTTCTTATTCGCGAAGACATTTCTAAATACGATTTATCTTCATTGGAATATTGTACCATTGCCGGCGAAGCATTGAATCCTGCCGTTTACGAACAATTTTTGAAACTAACAGGTATTAAACTGCGCGAAGGTTACGGACAAAGTGAAACTACACTTTCACTCTTTACTTCGCCCTGGATAGAACCCAAACCGGGATCGATGGGTCTGATAAATCCTCATTACGATGTTGATTTGTTGACTCCCGAAGGTCGTTCGGCCGAGGTGGGCGAACAGGGACAAATTGTGATCCGCACCGATAAACGTTATCCCGAAGGTTTGTTCAAAGGATACTACCGCAACGCCACACTGACAAACGAAGCATGGCACGATGGCGTTTATTACACCGGCGACGTGGCCTGGCGTGACGAAGATGGCTATTTCTGGTTTGTGGGACGTGCCGACGACGTGATTAAAAGTTCGGGTTACCGCATCGGACCATTCGAAGTGGAAAGTGCTTTGATGACACACCCTGCTGTGGTGGAATGTGCCATTACAGGTGTACCGGATGAGATTCGTGGACAAGTGGTGAAAGCTACCATTATTCTTTCAAAGGAATATAAAAACAAAGCGGACGAAAAGCTGGTAAAAGAAATTCAGGCACACGTAAAAAACGTTACTGCTCCGTATAAATACCCCCGTATTATTGAATTTGTGGACGAATTGCCCAAAACAATCAGCGGAAAAATTCGCCGTACCGAAATCAGGGAAAGTGATAAAAAATAAATAACCTGTACGGACAACACATACATTGTCTGTCAATCATCTGTAGAGACAACGCATGCGTTGTCTCTACTAGTATGCGTTGTCTCTACTAATATGCGCGTTGTTTCTACCTATTTTTCCATCTTTCGTTGAATTTTTCGTCAAATTTCTTTTTAAATTCTGCATATGGAATATGCAAATCCGATTCCTCAAAGCCATAGTCGATAAAGACGACGTAATGTTCAAAATCCAATCGGTAATCGGTATGTTCAATGCTAAGATGATGGAAATAAATAATCCAACCATCGGCATCCAAGTCCTGCACTTGAGGATAATAATGAAATAAAATAGGCTGAATCATATCTATAAATTCATACAGCCGCTGGTGTTTCCAGTTGAATGAATCCTGAAACTTATCTTTTATCAATTCGTAGAGCTCCGATTTTTGTTTTTCGGTCAAACCCTGAATTGTATCAAAAATAGTACGACTAAAATAATCTGCATCCTTTTTCTTTTTTTCCCAACGCTCAAAATCAGGATATTTTTCACGCAGGTTTACGTTCTCTTTCTGATCACGCATCAGATTATACAACTCCAGTAGAAACCGATGTCCCGTACGTTTTACAATCCGCTCAATGGCTTCCCACACAGCCGGCCGATGTTCGGTTTCAAATACCGGATATTGATACCGTATCAGTTTGTGCACAGCCGGAGCCAGCTCACTCATTACCGGTAGGTACACGTTTGTGTAGAACAACTCATCATCAAGAGTCGGTTCTACAAACTCCGTCGAACCACGCCGAAAATACCAGTTATTCTCGTCATACCACCATTCGAACTCCGAACGTTCCAAATCGTCATCATCATCTTCAAACATAATAGTATAGTTTATCTTTTGTAATAACTTATTTTTATTCAGCCAAAACCAGTTCTTCTTCATCAACAACGGAAATTTCCTCGGTAAAGAAATTTTTCAGAATTTGATCTTCTTTTCGTTCTGTTGGATCATTTGGTTGTATTTCGGTGAGATGCCACATCCCTGCTTTTTTCAATGCTTGTTTTAATTTAGGAACCGTATCAAAATCCGTATTGGTGTAAAAACTAAATTTATCCAACCCTATATATTTGGAATCTTCCAACTGTATGCCCAACTCTTTATGTAGTATGCCACCTTCTGGCGTTATTGGCGATGATAATGGAAGAAAACTGAGTAACAAGACAGCACCATCTTGTTTTATAAATGGAAAATACCCGATAGGCTTGCCCGAAATATCAAGAGCACGTATAAGGCGTTGACCATTAATTCCGGTAACAACTTTAGGGATTAGAAACGACAGACTAAAAATAAGATTCCGATACGAATTATCTTTGCAATCCATTCTTTCGGACGAACGACGCAATGCATGATTCTGAATGTATACCGGAAGTCCTATTTTGGTTTTTATCTGATTCATCACCTGCTTCATCGTTTGGGAATTTTCCTCTTCCAACACTTTCATCGGAATCTCAGCCAGAACGGGAGCCGGCTCTTTCGCTTCCAAAAACAAATTATAATATGCCAATCGGTACGATGAATGGATTTTACCATCAATAAAAAAGTTTTTACGCTCGGGTTCAATGGATGAAACTGTAATCAGGTTTTCCATCCTACCATTCATCATATTGGGATGCGCTTCTTCTTTACCCATATAGTAACGATAGTTCGGAAGGCTGACGTACATAAAAAGTGTCCTTGCTATCTCGTTTGCACGAACCGCGTAATGGTCTTCCTGATGGGCATTTGTATATTTCAACAACGGATCTTTTATTTTCTCTAAAAGTTCAATTTGATCCGGAGCTAAATTATCTTCGTGTTTATTAAAATTGCGCAACTTAAATATAAGCGTCATTCCGCAAGTGATATATTCCCTAAAAGTGATATTGAATTTAGGATCTCCGTAAAATGTAGTCTTTTCGTAGTGCGCTACCACCTGATTGAAAAATTGAATATAAGAACGCGGAACCCGACTTCCCTTTTCGGCCCGTACTCTGTAGGGAGTATGTTTCGTTATCATAATATACTGCTTCGTGCGTTTCGACAACCGATCGAACGTCGAAGCTTCCAATCCTATCAACAACATAAATTTACGAGCCGTATTACTGAAATCATCAAAATAAGTCTTTGTTATAGCAACACGTGATTGCAGGGGCTTCCGGCTTTGTTCACATTTCTTTTTTTTCTTACTCATAATATGTTTTTTGTAGGTTACATTCAGATAAACAGTCTTGCAACCCGTAACTATTTACCTGTAACTACTCATATTCCATCACTTCAACCAGACTATTCAATTTCTCTCAGTCAGCAGATTTCCCTTGGTTACCAAAAGAAAGGTATAGGAATTTATCAATGATATTTATATACTGTAATTCCATTAGCCTCAAAAGCCTCAACCGCCGATTGAGCATCTAAAGCTGCTATAGCAACATAAATATCGGGGTTGTATAGATAGATGAGAAAAAACATTTTGGGTCTTTTGCCAAATAAAACTACAGGGAAATAGGTTACCAGAGCGTCCCTGTAACATACAGATACATCATTAAACTCTTTATAAGGATAGGTCTCGGCATGCGATATGTTGGACAAAAAAATTC
>DAIQOQ010000114.1:6506-8892 GCA_036787795.1 Paludibacter sp.
GTTCCATTATCCGTTTCCCGTTTATTTCCATTCAATGCCAAAATGCCATGTATATGATTTGGCATTACCTGAAATACATCCAGCGTAATGTTTTTTGCATGGTTTTTTATTTCGTACCAAAGCACATCGGCCAACACGCCAACATGCGATAATTGCATGTTGGCATCAACAATATCACCAAAATAACATTCCATCCCTTTTGTACAAATGGTAATAAAATAGGCAGCATCATTCCCATAATCCCACCACGATGCACGGGCAGACGGAATACGATATTTATTCCGGAATTTTTTCATTCATCACCCCTTCACCATCTTCACCGCCAAATCATACGGTTCGTCGCCGGGTAGGGTGACGGTTAATGTTTGGGTTTTATAGCCTATTTTGGTAATTACCACGGTGTAGATGCCCGGGGCAATGGTTTTGATTTGGAATCCACCCTTTTCAGCCGATTGTTTTACTATTGGTTCCGCTGTACTGTCATTGAGTGTAAAAGTTACAGTGGCGTTCGGTATACCTGCGCCTGTTTCGGCATCGGTTATTTTGGCAACCACTTTCATCACATCAGTAGGCAGGTCAACCTTACGAATGGTTTTATATTCGGAGTAAAACTTAGGCTCAGAACTGCGTATAATCTCTACTTCCTTATCCATATAACTCAAAACTCTATCGGCTTTTTTGTATGCTTCGGCCAAATAGCTGGTTGTACTCTTTTTATCAACTTCCGACTTACCAGATTCCGGATTCAATGCCTCAAACTGTGTAGTTATATCCATCAGCGTTTTTTGTGTCGTTGCATTTAATCCATATTGTTCAAGATTAACCAGCAAACCATTCACCTTACTGTAAATCATTTTTGCATAGGCTATCAAATCCAGTTCATCCATTCGATTCATATCCGTTTTCGAAAGGTTAGTTGTTTCCAACAGCAGATTATCTTTCATACGAGTAGCGTAAGCCTGAAGTCTTCGTTGCGTTTCCAGAAGCTCGGCAATCAATTTAGCCTTTAATTGCCTTTCCTGATCGGTCAGCTCTTTATTACCTTCTTGTTGCAGCTTTTTGTAAGTCTGTATTTCCAGAATAGCAGCATCAAGCTCGGTTAAATACTCCTGCGCATTAGGCAGCTTGGCAACAATAGAGGAATTAGTGCCAAATAACACCTGCAATATCAGGTATTTTTTCAGTTTTTCTAATTGAATAGTTGTCATAACATAGATTTTTTTGTTTGTTGATAATTAATTTTTTTTGATGTGATTTTTATAAACAATTCGTTTTTACTAATCTGTTTTCTCTGAGTTTGTGTATTTTAATTAATGCTTTAAATGATTATTTTCCTGTTCTTATTTTTGTAAAGTGTTGAATATATTATCTGTATACCGTCTGTTTTGTTTCTAATATTTGGTTGTACGATTTATTTACGAATCATTTTGATCGTTTTGCTAACACTTTTCTTTTGTTTGCTAACACTTATGATCGTTTGTTTGGTCATAAGATTCGTTTGCTAACACTTATGATTGCCGTGTTAACACTAATGATTTATTTGCTAACACTTTTGATTGCTTGTTTGGTCATAAGATTTCTTTGCTAACACTTATGATTGCCGTGTTAACACTTTTGTTTTGTTTGCTAACACATATGATTGCTATGTTTAGTCATAAGATTCTTTTGCTAACACTTATGATCTTCATGTTTGCTCCTAAGATTGCTTTACAAAGCAATTAGATTCATTTGTGAACCTTATAACGGGATGTGACAATGCCAATGTAGGTCGTTACCTACCGACAGTTCAATTTGTTTTAATATGTATGTTTATAGTGAATGGTTTTCCAGCGAAATGCAACCGCACAGTGTGACGGATAAGGAAAACGAAGCGCAGAAGGTGCGCATTGGGTGGTCTGTTGTCGCAACAGGTAAATTTTTTCAGCCCACAGCTTGTAAGGGCACGATTTAAGGTAAACATTCATATCGATTCTATTTAGATTTTACGTGATAGATAGCAAGTCTACAATTCATCAATCAAAATACTCTTCAACAGAGGTCAACAGCGATAATTTTCATTGCAAATATATGTGCTATTATTTAAATTAGCAATAGATATAATCATTGTTTTAGCCCTTTTTTATTCAAAAATAGGCAATTCTGACGAAAACAATTACAGTACATCATTTCAACTGATTAATTACTTGTATTTTACCAAAATAGTTAATCTTTATTAATCTGCAAATATTTAACCTCAACGGTTGTGTTTTTCAAGATATTCGCTTTTGTTTGATAATAATCTTATTATAATAACGTGAGTTCGAAATTAGATTCTTTTGAATCTCAATATTCTACAAGTCCGAAGGACTTGAATGTGAATAACCGTCCCGATGCATCGGGATGGAAA
>DAIQOQ010000014.1:0-25365 GCA_036787795.1 Paludibacter sp.
ATTTAAATAAACTGATTTTGAAGACAATTTGTTCGATCAGCCTTGTCTTTTTAATCTTTCATATTTTAAGTATCGCTACTTAAAACCATACAATCATAAGAATTTTGTATCCACGATACGGATTTGTAACATATATTTCTACATAAATTCGAAATATTATTCCGAAATATAACGACACAATACTACATACTCAAAACTAGTTCACTCATCCATATACAAATAACAAACAACATATTAGCCTATTATTTTATTTTGAAGTTTTGCCTTTGTGTTTTTTTAGCACCATAAAAAAATATTCCTTCTCTAAACCTTTTTGACTTATCTCTTGTTTTGCTTGTAGTATTTACCACAAAAGTGATATAAATACAATCCGTTATTTCCATGTGGGACTGACGAACCTTGTCATGAAAAGACGGCAATGAAGATTAATTAGCTTGTGAGAGTAAAAATAGTTTTCATTTTTTCATAAGATACTTATAAGTCAGGGATTGACTTTCTAAATAACATTCAATATTGACAAGTCAATATACTAATCAATTTAAAAACAGTTATTATGTATTCCAGAACAATCAATTATTCAGTATTTCTATTTCTGACTGCACTCTTATTAAGTTCATGTGCACCGGCAAAAGATATTGCATATTTCCAAAAGGCCTATAAGAAGGGAAACACCGTCACATCTCCCAATGCAGCTAGCAATTTATACGAAGCTCGTGTCAAACCTAAAGATATGCTTAGCATCACAGTGGTCAGTTCCGAACCTGAAGCTTCGCGAATGTATAATCTGGTTGTTCCACAGGTTGCCGAACCGGCCAATCAAAATTCTCTTTATTCACAACCCACTCTGCAAACTTATTTAGTTGATAACAATGGTTATATTGAATTTCCTGTTTTTGGAAAAATAAAAGTAGAAGGGCTGACACGCAGCGAACTTGAAGCCTTGCTTCATAAAAAGCTGGAGTCAGCTTTTAGTAAAGAGTCTCCGATTATCACTATTCGATTTACAAATTATTCTGTCAATATCTTGGGCGAAGTACTCAAACCCGGTAAATTTGAAACAACCAACGATCGGCTCACAATCTTCGAAGGCTTAGCTTTAGCCGGAGACTTAACCATCTATGGTCGACGCGACAATGTAAAAGTTTTGCGCGAAAAATCCGACGGTTCAAAAGAATATATAACACTCAATCTCAACGACAAGAATATCATTTACTCCCCCGCCTATTATCTGGAACAGAATGATGTGGTTTATGTAGAACCCAATAAATCCAGAGCCAGATCCTCAAATTATGGAGCAGCAGAAACCTTTGGTATTACCTCCCTTTCTGTATTACTAACCTTAACAAGTTTGGTATTCACTGTTTTCAAACTCAAAATATAAGTACTGATCCTATACTCCCCTCACCTATAGTAGTCTGTAAGGAGTATAATGTCCAAATCAGAACATACAATCAAATTAAATTCTCAACAATTAATTAGTTATGAATAAATATCCCGATTCAGAAGAAGAATATGAGAAGCCTATTGATTTTCTTGGTATTTTCATCAAGTATTTTTCATATTGGAAGTGGTTTGTGGCTACAATAGCTGTTTGTATTGCATTGGCAATAGTTTATTTAAAGTTTACCTTACCAGCTTACGAGAGTACCACTTCAATCTTATTAAAAGACGATCAAAAAGGGGGTGGAACAGCCGAAATCAATGCATTTAAAGAAATGGGCCTTTTTACTCAAAAGAATAATGTAGATAATGAGTTGGAGGTTTTAAAAACATCAACACTGGTGGAACATGCAGTTCGTGAACTGGGCATTTATACAACCTATACACAGATTGGAACCCTTCCATGGATAAACAAACTAGCCGCTAATATCGGCAATACAACACTGGGAACCTATGCTCAGAAAATACTCTACGGAAATGAATGCCCTATCCTAGTCCGTTTGCCGGACACAGTGCTGACAGATATGACCGGTGCCATAGGATTCAGAGTATTAGTTCGTCCCTACGGCGAATACGAATTTTCGGGAACCTATATGGATAAACCTTACATTGTAAAAGCATCTATATCGGATCATCACGTTACTTTACCCTTTGGTAAGATCAATATAGAGAGAGGAAAATTTCGCCCGGCAGAAGATATGCTCATCGATGTAGTGTTGCAAAACCCGATAGGTAAAGCTGCTGAAATCTTAGGTCAAATGAAAATGGAACTTACCTCCAAAACGACTTCTGTGGTGAATATATCTCTCAAGTCAGCTAATGTAAAACAAGGAAAAGACTTTTTGAATAAGCTCATAGAGGTGTACAACCGAGAGGATATGGACGATCAGGCTGCTATGGCTACCCGCACAGCACAATTTATTGATGACCGCCTACAAACGCTCACCCGCGAGCTAGGCACTGTAGAATCGCAAGTTGAGACGTATAAACAAGTACAGGGTATCACCGACATTAAATCACAATCGGACATGTTTATCCAGCAAACAGGTGATTTCACCCAGAAACGTCTTGATGTGGAAACGCAGTTAGCCATTGTGTCCGATCTGGATGACTATATGCATAAAAAAGAAAACCGCTTCCAGCTTCTGCCGGCAAGTACCGGAATCAAAAGCGAAGGACTGAATGAACTTATTAATAACTTCAACAAGCTGTTATTACAACGAAACAGACTTTCACGCATTGCATCCTCCAATAATCAGGCAATGATCGATTTGACGAATCAGATTGAGTCTATGTTCAGTACAGTACAATCGAGTGTTCGAAATGAAAAGAATAATCTGAAAATAGCCGAACGTGATCTTTTATCCAAGAATAGCGAAAACTCAGCACGCATCAGAGCCATTCCACGTCAGGAGCGCGAATATACCGAAATCAAACGTCAACAAGGTGTTAAAGAAGCATTGTTCTTATTCTTGTTACAGAAAAAGGAAGAAAAATACCTGAATGGAGCAGTAGTGGAACCTATTGCCAAAATGATTGATAATGTTCGTAGTGGCGGTGATCCTGTTTCGCCAAAGCGGTCTATGATTTTAATGTTCTCATTAGTTATCGGACTCATCATCCCTGTCACCGGAATTAAAATCCGTGATTTACTTCGTTATCAGATCGAAAGTAAAGAAGAACTGGAAGAGTTATCAATAATTCCGGTATTAGGTGAGATTCCCCAAACAGACCCGACAGGCAACCTCATAATCAAAGAAAACAATACAGATAGCTTTACCGAGCTTGTCCGACTGTTACGGACTAACCTGCTATTCGTAATGGATAGTACCGATAAGAAAGTAATTAATGTCGTATCCAGTATCAGTGGCGAAGGCAAAACATTTGTTGCAATTAATCTGGCAATGAGTCTGGCCATACTCGACAAAAAGGTTTTAGTTATCGGACTCGATGTTCGAAAACCTAAACTAGCCGAATACATCGGCATGGATAACAAAGTTGGCATCACGCTGTATCTTTCCGGACACATGGCTAAAGAGAAACTGATCCTGCCTTCTGGACTTCACCCAAATTTATCTGTTATTTTAGCCGGACCTATACCTCCCAATCCGAATGAACTGCTGGCAAAACCCGAACTGGATAAATTGATTGCAGAACTCAGAGATCAATATGATTATATAGTTATAGATACTGCACCTGTTGGAGTTGTTTCGGATAGTTTTTCATTGAACCGCTTTGCCGATCTTAATCTGTATGTAGTACGTGCTGATTATACTCCTAAAAAGAATATCGAAGACGCTACGAATTTATACAAACATAAAAAACTGAATAACTTGTATTTTGTACTGAATGCCGCTGATAAGCAAAAAAGTAATTACCGATATGGAAACGGGAAAAAATACGGGTATGGTTATGGAAAAAAACAGGCCAATACTTATGGTTATGGCAATGAAACAGATTCTAAAGCAAAAAGTCAATCCTGAATGACATGATGATTCTGATCTAAATCTTAAGTTACTCTTAACCGGATAAAAAACAATGAATACTTTAAGAAAAATATTAAAGATAAGCTGGCTACAGACATTCTATTTCAATTTCCATTACCTTCCCTTAAAGCAGGCTATAAAGCTACCGGTATTTTTATATCATCCGAAGTTATTAAAATGTAAGGGGCAGGTAATAATAGACAGTGAAAACATCCGGAGAGGAATGATCAGGTTTGGAGAATACATTGTATCCCTTTATCCCAACACCGGCATTGTTTGGGAAAACCACGGGGGAAAAGTAATATTTAAAGGGAACTGTACGGTAGGGAATAGTTCGGCCATTTCTATAGGCGAAAAAGGAACCTGCGTCATCGGTAATAATTTCAGAGCCAATGCAAGTTTAAAACTCACATCACATCATCAAATTACTTTTGGCGAGAATACACTTATAGCCTGGGATCTCATTATTATGGATACCTCCTTCCATCGGCTGAAAGATCTCAATGGGCATTTCAAAAATAAAGGTTATGCGCCGGTTGTTATCGGAAAAAACAACTGGATAACTACAAAGTGTATAATTCTTAGTGGAACTAAAACTCCCGATTACTGTACCATCGGTGCAGGCTCTGTATTGAACAGGGATTATTCCGGTTTTCCAACACACATAGTTATAGCCGGTAATCCGGTGGAGATTAAAGTAAAAAATGTTTGGATAGATTTAGACGATCATGACATTATTGATTATGTTATTTAAAAAGCATAGCAATTTTTTTAGTTTCTTATTAAAACATAAATAGAATGATATATATATTGTTGATTTTAGCGATATTGATTTTGTTGGAACGGACTATTCTTTTGATTTCGTTATTGCCAATAAGACTTTGGCTGAGAAGGAAAATGCAACGAGAAAATGCAAAATATGCAAACACAATTTCTACAACCATAGATTATGATATAATTGATAAAATATCATTTGTAACAGGGATTAAGATTTCTATTGCAGGTTACGTTGAGGGATATATTCGATATTCAATTTTTAAGGTTGGTTCAATACCATCTCACACCATTCGTAACTTTTTATACAAGAATATATACTTAGTGAAAATGGCAAAAAACTCTATTCTTTACTATGATTCAGAAATAAGAGCCCCATATAATTTAACTATTGGAGAGGGTTCCATTATCGGGGACAAATCGATTTTGGATGCACGGAATAAAATCGTTATAGGTAAAAATGTAAATTTCAGTACAAGTGTGTCAATCTGGACTGAACAGCATGATCATAGAGATCCATATTTCCGCTGCAATTCTAACGAAACTTTTGCGGTTAATATTGGTGACCGTGCATGGATTGGTCCTAATGTAACTATTTTACACAGTGTAACTATTGGTGAAGGAGCTGTAATAGCCGCGGGGTCGGTTGTAACTAAAAATGTGGAAGCATATACAATAGTTGGCGGAATGCCAGCCAAAGAAATAGGAAAAAGAACCAAAGATTTAAGGTATAATTTTGAAGGAAAACCTTTACCATTTTATTAAATAGATATTTATTTGACACAGGATTCGGAGTACCTAGTATTTTCCATATAAACATTGCTTTTCTGTTTTTTTCAAAGAACATACATTATCCTATTGTAATAATAAATTGATTTTTTATGTTGTAGTTGACAGGGGATTGTAAGCCTAAAGGTCGGCATAGGAATCGAAGCAAAAAGTGTTGAACAATTGATCATCTCATAAAATGAAAATCAAAACAAATTTTATATATAGTAGCATTCTGACTTTATCCAATTTCGTATTTCCCTTTCTCACATTTCCGTACGTTTCGAGGGTGTTGGGAGTAAATAATATTGGTATCTATAACTGGGTGGGTGGAATAGTTCAATACTTCACATTCTTTTCTATGATGGGAATTGCAATAGTAGGAATCCGAGAGGTGGCTAAGAACAAATCAGACAAGTTAGAGTTAAGCAAAACTTTTTCGTCACTTTTGATGCTAACACTTATTTCCACTCTTATTGCGATTGTAATATTGTTGATTTTGACAGCAACGGTTCCGAAATTTACGGATTATAAGCAGATGTTTTATATAGGAGCTGTGAATATATTTGTGAATCTTTTTTTAGTTGAATGGTTTTTTAAAGGAGTTGAAAATTTCAAATATATTACTATCAGAAGCCTGATTGTGAAGAGTGTATATGTAATTTCAGTATTTCTTTTTGTGCAGCATAAGGGTGACTATAATATATATTACTTACTTACAGTTTCAGCGGTGGCTCTTAACGCTATATTCAATTGGATTTATAGTAGGAGATTTGTTTCTTTTTCACTGGCTAATATTAATTTAAAGCCATACTATAAATCATTTCTGGTTTTAGGATTTTATATGTTGCTGACATCTATGTACGCAACTTTCAATGTAGTGTATTTAGGTTTCATGGGAGGCAATGTGGAAGTGGGATATTACACCACCGCCACAAAACTTTATGGAATATTGCTTGCTTTTTTCTCTGCATTTACAGGAGTTATGCTTCCAAGAATGAGTTCGTTAGTTGCTGAAGAAAACTACGAAGAGATTAATCGCTTAATTGAGAAATCATTTAGTATTTTATATACATTTTGTTTCCCAATGATAATTTTCTTTATGTTTTTTGCGCCAGAGATAATAAGTATTATTGCGGGTAAAGGTTATGAAGGATCCATTTTACCAATGCGCATTGTATTACCTCTGATGCTGATAATAGGAACCGAAGAAATACTGATCATTCAATTGCTGATGCCCTTGAATAAAGACAAAGCTATTTTTATCAATTCGGTAATTGGAGCCAGTGTTGGAGTGGCTTTGGCAATAATTCTTGTGAAGAATCTTCACAGCGTGGGTTCTTCCATTGTATGGGTTTGTTCCGAGTTTTCTATTCTTATTTCGGCCGGTTACTTTGTTAAAAAATATACGGGTATACATATTCCATATAAAATGCTACTGTTTAAATTCATATATGCTATACCTTATATCCTGATCTGTTATGTAGTGATCGTACTTTTCAGCAATTCGATCATCATGCTGTCCGTTGCAGGCATTGCTTCGTCTATTTATTTTATTGTCGAGGACATGTACATTTCTAAGAATAACATTATAAGAGGTTTTCTTCAACGTAAACTGTAATCTTATCAACCGGAAAAGATAATTAAACAGATGGAAAAAGCGAGATTAAAATACTTCGATCTGGTCAGCGGACTGTTTATGGTACAAATTATTGTCATGCATATTCTGCAGTTCTCGGAGAACATCGACAATAAAGTTTTCAATTTTGTGATGCATGTTTCATTCTTTTTTATGCCTTGGTTTTATTTTAAATCGGGCTATATGTACACTCCAGCAAAGCATGGAACCAAATCTTATTTACTCGGCAAAGCAAAAAGTCTCCTTCTGCCATTCGTTCTTTTCACACTCATTGGGTTTGCATTATCATTCCCTTTTGAAATAACTGAATCCAATCGCTCTGTATGGAGAATATTACTTTCACCCGCCTATGCCATGATAAGATGGGGAAATGGAGGCAATGGTAACCAACCAATCTGGTTCTTATTATCATTATTTTTTGCTCTAACTGGATTTATGTTCCTCGACAAATTTAAAGTCAAACGGCTGATTGTTCTGTTTCCCGTATTCGGATATATCTTGTATTATTTTAATCTGAATCTTCCACTCGGACTTTCTAATTTGTTTTTAAGTATCTTCTTTTTGTATACAGGACATATCTTCAGACATCACATTGAAGGAACAAAATACTCAATATGGCTTTTATGGACAGCTGTTGCCATTTACGGTCTTACTCAGTTATTTTATTTCAGCTATTTGGATATGCGCATAAATACCGTAATCTCGGGAGATTATTTTGTATATCTTGTTTCAGCCCATTCCGGACTGTTGCTGACCTATTTTATCGCTAAAAAAGCAGATTACTTCAAACCGCTGAATTATATCGGGGAAAATTCCATGGTTTATTTCGTAGTTCATTGGCCTATCATGTTTTTAATAAAAAATATGCTGGATGTCTTTTCCTTCAAAACAACAGGATACCTCTTTGCCGTACTATTATCAGTAATTGTCTTCGGGCTTTTACCACTCTGCGTATCTGTTTTAAATGGACGACTAAAAGTCTTGATAGGAAAGTAATTTCAATCAATCATACATAACCGGGCTTTGAGTCTATGACTAAATTTCTATATATATTTATTTGTTTGCTATTCGCTGTCAACTTCTGGGATTTGGCTGTAATCATGAATGTGCTCACAGCGGATATTATGCTGGCACTTTCATGGATATGGATATTGAGTGGCATTTATTTCTTCAACGAAAATAAGAGACGAAAAGCCTTAAACAGCTTCAGATATAATAAACCGGTAGTTTATATTCTGTTAGGAGTATTTATATCAATGTTTTCAGCCCTCTATTTTGGCGGACAGGCTTTTATGACAACTTTGGTAGCGCAACGATCCATATATACATTTATGTTTCTTCCTGCTATTTTGTTTGTGCAGCCCACCGAAAAAGACATTGTAAAAGCACTGAAATGGATTTCTATCGGAACAATCATAGTCTGGATTCTGGTGCATGTAAAAAATGATCTGATAAAGCTGGATAAGGATAAAATAGAACAGTTCGATATTGAAAATAAAGATATATCGGCAAAGCTGGAGTTTTATGTCAATGGCATACACCTGGTAGTCATTTATATTTATTTTAAAATCTATGAGTATATAAAAAAGTTCTCCTGGCCCACATTTATTGAAGCATCGTTACTTATAATATTTCTGGTATTATATCAAAACAGAAGTATGATTTTAGGAGTGATCCCTGTATTTCTATACTCCATGTACCGATTTAAATCGCATCATAAAACATCTATTTTAGTGGGAGTATCAATAGCTATTGTGGTGGGTATTATTTATACTACCGATGTTTGGCTATTAATGATAACCAACACACAGAACAATCTGGGCGAATCGGATTATAACCGTTGGATGGCATTGTATTATTACTTTGGCGAATATTCTTCCAACTGGTTTTGTTATGTTTTTGGAAATGGTTATCCCAGTGGAGGTAACTCACCGTTAGGAAATCTGATGTGGGCAAATTTCACGAAAGGAATTTTTTCAAGCGATCTGGGAATGATAGGCATGTGGGTTGACTATGGAATTATACCCTTGATAGCCATGTATAGCATTATCATTAGTATTCTGAGACACGAATACTTTCCTCTGTACTTAAAATTTATATGTCTCCACATTTTATTTGTTCCTACAATATTCCATTTCTGGTCTAATCCGGGCATATCATTTTTTGTCATACTTATTTATTTGCGTGCTTACTACATAGAACAAAACAGAAACTTAATCAGAGATGTTAGGAATTATAATAGTGAACTATAAAAACGAGGATAAGACTATAGCATATGTAAAAGAAGAATTGATAAAAATTCAGACTCAACATATTATTGTTATAGTAAATAACTCGGCTACCGAACAAACCAACAAAGTACTGGCAGATGCTTTGTCTGCAGAAATAATCGGTCATATTGAGTCCTTAAAAGACGCCGATAAAAGGTGCTTTGTTATTTCACACACCGACAATCTGGGATTTGCCAGAGGCAATAACCTGGGTGCAAAGTTTCTAATGAAGCATTTCAAGATTAACCATTTACTCTTTTCGAATAATGATATACGGTTTATTGACAAGCACGTTGTTGAATCATTAATAACAAAAATAGAGCTTTTTCCAACAGTAGGAGTTATCGGCCCCAATATAATTGGCACCGATGGTCGAAAACAAAGTCCCGATCCGTATTATCCTTTTTGGTACCGGTATTTTTGGATGTACTGGCTGACACCCTTTATGCCTAAGAAACAAAAAAACAGATTTTTCAAACTGGACTATACTCACCAAGCGTTGGAAGGCATACATTATCGGATTATGGGTTCTTTTTTTCTGGTTAATGCACTTGATTTCGTAAAGTGTGGCATGATGGATCCGAACACATTTTTGTTTTCCGAAGAAATGATATTAGCCGAGAGAATGAAAGCTATCGGTAGGTCTGTTTATTTCTATCCGGAGGTCGCTGTCTTGCATGAACATAACCAAACAATTTCGCAATACATAGTTCAGAGGAAACAATATATGCTCCGATTCGACAGCGAAAGTTATTATTATCGGACATACAAAAATATTTCCCGATTAAGCATCCATATTGGGAGATTGTCTTTTAGGTTTTATCTTTTTCTTTCCAGATTCGAACGCAAAAAACAGTAATTATGAATAATCCATTGAAACACGCCTACCTGATTCTGGCGCATAACAACTTCTATATTCTGGAACGATTAATCAGATTATTGGACGACGAGCGAAACGATATATTTATCCATATAGATAAAAAAGTCAAAAACTTTGACGAGTATGTATTTAAAAAGTTTGTTTCAAAATCATCCTTGGTATTTATCAAACCGAGAATCGATATAAAATGGGGGCACGTAACTTCTGTTGAAGCCGAATTTATATTGTTCCGCAGCGCTTACGAATTTGGTAGTTACTCTTACTATCACCTGATTTCTGGTGTAGATCTACCAATAAAATCGCAAGACTTCATTCATACTTTTTTTGAAGATAATAATGGAAAGGAATTTCTCGGAATTTCAACCGACAGCATAAAGGATGTGGCATACAAAGTAACAAAAATCCACGTGTCAACCTCTTTTTATAGACTCCAACGCTTATGGCTTCGAAAAATCTTATTTCTTATCGACCGGTCATTTGCTTTTATCCAACATATTGCCGGATACAATGTAGTTAAACTTGATGAGACATTTTCATTTAGCAAAGGACCTAACTGGTTAAGTGTAACCAATAAATTTGTGGAATTGTTGCTTTCGAAAGAATCGGAATGTTTGAAAATATACAAATACTCAATATGTTCGGATGAAATTTTTGTCCATACTGTGTTACACAATTCGGCGTTTAAGGACAAGCTTTACAATACAACAGATGAATACCTTGGCTGCATGCGTTTAATAGACTGGAAACGTGGAAACCCATATATCTTTCAGCAAAGTGATTTTGATGAAATCATGTCATCGGACAGAATATTTGCCAGAAAATTTGATGAAAAGGATTTAAAGATTGTCGATATGATTTTTGAAAGACTGTCAGTCAAAGTAAAACAATAGAAATCGGATACCTTTATGAAAGTTTTGTTTGTTACCCATCATTATTTAGACGACAATAGCGGAGGAAGTTTTGCTTCCCGCGCTTATGTTAACGCTTTTTCGGAAATAGCCGATTCATGCATGTTGATGTATCCTTACAGAGGAATAGCTATCCGGAATTTCATTCATCCCAATTGTATTCTGAAAGCGGTAGCCTATAATGTCAGAAAAATACAAAAGCTAGTTGATGTATATAGAGGCAGACTGCATCGGTATGCAGATGTAATGCTTCCTCAGATACTCGAGTTTAAACCGGATATAGTGGTTTTTGATAACAGCCGCACTACGGCAGGAGTACTAAAACAGGTAAAAAAACTGGGCATAAAAACAATTTGCATACACCACAATTACGAAATGGAGTATTACAGAGGCACCAAACCACCGCTAGCATGGAGATTTCCGTTTTTGTATTATATGGAAAAGGCCGAGAGAACAGCAATACAACAGGCTGACTTAAACCTGACACTAACAGATGAAGATGTGAACCTGCTACAGACTCACTATGACCCGGACAAAACTAAAAGAATAGAGAAACTTGGAAGCTTTGAGCCTAGTACCAGCTTAAATCTTACAGAAGATGAAAATAAGACAAGAACAACAAGATTGAACTTTGCTATAACCGGGACTCTGGATTCATATCAAACTGAAATTTCGGTGCTTCCTTTTTTAGAAAATGAATACCCCGAATTGCTGAAAAAACTACCAGAAAGCAAACTGCTCATCGCTGGGCGGAATCCCTCATCCAAAATGATAGAAGCTAGTGCAAAACATTCTTCGATTAATTTGATTGCCAATCCGGAAAATATGCAGGAAGTGATTGCACAAGCCGACGTATACATCTGCCCTACCTGCGTAGGAGGAGGATTAAAGTTGCGGGTTATGGATGGCTTAAAAGCCGGTCTTCCTGTCTTAACTCATACTATTTCTGCAAGAGGATATAATGATTTTGAAAAAGCAAACTGTTTATTTAGCTATAACGACACAGCTGGATTCGTTGCCGGATTAAACAAACTCCTGGTAGCCCTGAATAGTGGGAACTTAAACAAAAAAACAATTAAGGATCTTTACTACTCAATTTTTTCGTTCGAAGCAGGTGTTACCAGATTAAAGAATATTCTAAACGAACACAAACTGCTCGGATAATACACGAGCAAAAAGATGATGAACAATATAATTATCAATGCTGATGATTTTGGGATTAGCAAAGAAGTAAATAATGCTATTATGACAGTCATGGACTCACAACTATGCATGGATACAACCCTTCTGGCTAATTTTGAAGATGCTGAAGATGCTGCTAACCTGGCAATTTCTACGAACCGGATGAATCATGTAGGCATTCATCTCAATATCACAGAGGGTTTTCCATTGACAAAGAATATCAGAAACGAAAGTAGATTTTGTAATCCCGGAGGCATGTTTCACAACCGAAAGCTTGGACGAATAGCACTTTTATCAAAATCTGAGCAAAAAGCAATTTATGAAGAATTGAAAAGTCAGGTGCAACTATGCCGGAAATTCGGGATCTCCATATCACATGCGGATTCTCATAATCATATTCATGAAGAACCCGGAATGCTCCCGATATTACTCCGGGTTTTAAAAGACGAAAAGATTCCATACCTGAGGCTTAGCAATGATATCGGAAAAACATCACTGCATAACAAGCTGTACAGAAACACATACAACTATATTTTAAAATTGAAAAGACTAACAGCTACAAATCATTTTGGCAGTATATCGGATTTTCTAAATTCAAAAAACACATTTACACCCGGTTCTGTTATCGAACTCATGATTCATCCCGGAAAAACAGAAGCCGATCAGATTTTAGATGTTTACTCAAAGGAAAATCTCAGCCTGCTTCTCCCGAAAGTTCTTACTTACAATAAATTGGTATCTTATAACCAATTATCATATAAAGTTTAATCAACAAAAAAAAGCGTATGAAGAAAAAATTACTCGTATTTCATCCTTCACTGGCTCCTTACAGAATAGATTTATTTAATGCCCTGAATGAAGCCTTTGAAACTAACTTTTATATTTTTCGTAAACACCAACTATCGCAGAGATTTGATGCAGAGAAACTGGAAGCTCAGTTCAATTTTAAACCAAAATTTCTGACCGCAGGTTTGGAGCTTGGTTATAAACACCGAATGATCAGATTTGGCTACTTATCAAAGATTGTTTTACACAAACCCGATTTGATTTTATGCTCGGAATACAATATACTGACTTTTTCGATAGCACTGTTTACCAAAGTCTTTTTTCCTAGAGTCAAGGTATACACTCTTTGTGACGATAGTCTGGAAGTGGCAAAAAAAAGTTCTAAATCAAGAAGGGTAGGACGATTTATCTGTTTAAAAATCTTGACTGGCATTATTTTGGGCAATAATGCAGCAGAAAAATGGTACAACGAAAATTTTCCTAAAATCAAAACCATCACTTTACCTATTATCCAAAAAGAAGAAAGAATTGTATCCATTCTCAAAGATGCAGAGAATATTTCAACCCAATATATGGATCAATACAAACTGTACGATAAAAATATTTTACTTTTTGTCGGCCGATTTATAAAAGTCAAAAACTTACAATTTCTAATAACCGTTTTCTCCAACTATGTATTAACCAATAAAAATGCAGTATTGGTACTGGTTGGGGATGGTGATAGAAAAGCGGAATTGCAGACATTGGTTGAGACTCTAAATATGCAAGATCATATTTTATTTGTCGGCAGGTTTGAAAATGAAGAACTCTATGCCTGGTATCGGATTGCCGATTATTTTATTTTACCCAGCATTTCAGAAACTTTTGGAGCTGTTGTCAATGAATCATTAATAGTTGGAGTCCCGGTACTCTGTTCTGACTTAGCTGGTGCTTCCTGCTTAGTAAACGAAAAGAATGGCGTTACATTTTCTCCTTACGACGAACAAAAGCTACTTTCAATCTTTAAAGAGGTTTTGTCCGGAAAACGCCAGAAAGCAACAAAACCTGTATTATCCAATTCACTAATGCCTTACACATTCGATCAGAAGATGAGTAACCTGATATGTTTTCTAAACCTTGATGCAGCCTAAAACTAAAATTTCGGCTAATAAAGTTTCATTCAATGACTAGAAAGATGCTAAAATTATTAATTATTCATCCCGCTTTAGCTCCCTACAGAATTGATGAGTTTAATGCACTAAGCAAGTTATTTGATCTGAAGGTGGTATTTATATTCGAAAATGTTTGGAATCACCAGTTCGACCAAGATAAATTGCTCGCGCAGTTACAATTTAAAGTTTCATTTTTACTGAAAGGGCCTCGTTATAAAGGACGTGTACTCCGTTTCGGCATATTTAAAACCATCAGAAGAATTAAGCCTGATATTATTCTTGGGTTTGAATATTCACTGACTACCCAATATCTTATTTTATTAAAACGGTTAGGACTGATTCATCAACCCATCGGATCCACTATAGATGATAGTATAGAGATTTGCAATCATGTTCAGTCTAAAGGTCGTTACCTGGTTCGTAAGCAAACTGTGAGGCATCTTGATTATCTGGTGGTATTATCCAATGAGGTCTCTCAATTTTATCAGGAAAGGTTTAATCTAAAAGATTCGCAAATAATCGTTTCTCCCATACTTCAGAACTCTGAAAGACTCCGTGCAAATGCTCATGATTTGGAGCAAATTGCTAATGACTATGTACATAAATATAATCTGAAAGGAAAAAAAGTTATGCTGTTTGTTGGGCGGTTTATTCCTGAAAAAGCGTTGCCGGAATTTATAAATACCATACACGCGCTACTTACAGGGCAAGATGATACAGTTCTCGTTCTTGTTGGAGATGGAGAAACCAGGCCAGCTGTGGAAGCAATTATAAAAGAAAAACAATTAGAACAAAGCATTATACTGCCCGGCCGGTATGAAGGAACTTCACTTTATGCATGGTACTTGTGTGCATCGGGCTTTTTCATGCCAAGCACTTACGAACCATTTGGAGCCGTTGTAAATGAAGCACTAATCTTCGGCCTTAAGGTATTTTGCTCACGTTATGCAGGTGCTTCCGGTTTAGTTGGTGAGAATGGAATTTTATTTGATCCTTTAAAAGAAGAAGAAACCCTGGATAAGTTTATCAAATTTATCAGCTTAGTTGATCGGGTTGATGATATTCAGCTAAACAAAAAGCCATCACTGATGGCAGACCATCAAACTGACTTCATAAAAGAATGGAGGAAATTAATGTATGTATAAAGTTTTTCAATTAATAAGATCTATTCATTTAGGTGGAGCAGAAATAGTGGCATTCAACTTATCGGAGTCCTGCAAAAATGTGCATCCCGAGGAGTTCGAATTTGTTATAGTTGAATTACATCAAACAAATGATGTCTATTCCATTGAAAAAAAGAAAGAGCTTAAATCGAAGAATATAAGAACTATCAGTCTTGGAACAAAATCCAAACTCGTTAGCTTGATAATCGGACCATTTATTTTGGCTTATCATATACTGAAAGAAAAGCCTAACATTATTCATTCACATACCGACTTGCCCGATTTACTACTTTCCAACACGATTCGTCTTTTTAAGCTGCTACAGCTTAAACTTCCCCGAATTATACGCACAATTCACAACACCGTGTTATGGCCTGTACATCACAAGTTGGGAAGATATGTAGAGACAGCGTTTAATAACGACTGTATAGTTGGAGTTTCGGAAGGAGCATTAAATGCTTATGATGATTTAAGACTAAAAAACGGCTTAGCAATTTCTCCATATAAGCGGGTTATTTATAACGGATGCGTCGTTCCCCAAAAGAAAGAACATCCGTTTAGAATAGACAAGCAAAAAATCAATGTTGCCTTTTGCGGTCGGTTTGAAAGCCAGAAAGGAATTGATGTTCTGCTTGAACGAATAAAAGCAATAAATTACAGATTTTCAGATGACTTTGTATTTCATTTAGTTGGTAGCGGAGCATTTAAAAATGAAGCATTTAAACTATCAAAAGATAATAAAAATGTTCATATTTATGATCCTGTTCCCAATATTGCCGACAAGCTATACGCATTTGACTATCTTATTATGCCATCCCGATTCGAAGGTCTGGTTCTGATCTCCATTGAAGCTTCTTTTGCAAAGGTTCCTGTAATAGCAGCCTTCGCTCCCGGACTTAGTGAAACGTTAGCACTCGATTGGGCATTGCAGTTTAAGTTGGAAGATGAAGAAGCATTGTTATCGATATTCGAAAAAATAGCCAGCAAAAGCTATGACTATGAATCTCTCCAAAATCAGGCTTATGCATTTGTTTCGGATAAATTCTCGCACAGCAGGATGATCAATGCATATTCAAAACTTTATTTAGGACTTAATTAACGCAAATGGAAAAAGTACTTTTTATTCTTCATTTACCACCACCCGTCCATGGCTCGTCTATGGTTGGTCAATCTATAAAAAACAGCCGACTTATAAATACTTCTTTTGATTGTAGTTATATCAATTTACTGGTATCACGTAAGATAAATGAAACCGGAAAGTTCAGTTTTCTGAAAATTATACGATTTGTAGGGGTTTGGTATGAGTTGCTGCTGAATATACTAAAGAAAAAACCCGAGGCTTGCTACTTAGCGGTGTCTACCACAGGTCTCTCTTTTTATAAAGATGTTTTGTTAGTTCTCTGGTTGCGTCTGTTTAAAATAAAACGGATTTACCATTTGCACAATAAGGGAGTCAGTTATAACGATAAAAATAAGATTAATAAGCTACTTTATAAATTTGTATTTAAAGATGCCTGTGTTATTCTACTCTCCAAAAAACTGTATCCCGATATTGAGCATTTTGTACCGGTCTCTCAGGTTTACATTTGTCCGAACGGAATTGATAATCTCATTGTTGAGCCGCGTATATATTTAAAAGACAAATCACCGGTAAACATCTTGTTTTTATCCAATCTCATCGAATCGAAAGGAGTTTCTACCTTGTTGGATGCTTGTGCCATTTTACAGGAAAAAGAACTTGAATTTGAATGTTCATTTGTTGGTGCCGAAGGGGATATCAATATAACTCAATTTAACGATAAAGTGCTGGAGCATAAAATAGCTAACTGTGTTACTTATCTGGGACGAAAATTCGGAGAAGAAAAACAAGCGGAGTTTGCGCGGGCAGATATCTTTGCTTTTCCTACCTATTATTCCAACGAATGTTTCCCGCTGGTTATTCTGGAAGCCATGTCCGCCGGATTACCTGTTGTATCAACGTTTGAAGGAGGCATACCGGATATTGTTGACGATGGTGTTACCGGTTTTCTGGTAACTCAAAAAGATATTGAGGCTTTAGCTGCAAAACTGGAAACATTAATCAGAGATAGCGAACTACGTCGACAACAGGGAGAAGCCGGCAAACTGAAATTCGAAAAAGAATTTACCCTGGACAAATTTGAACACAGATTGATGGAAATTTTACAGTTGATAATAGCACAACCATGATTTCAGTTGAAATACATAAAAGTTTGCCCACAGACTACGAATTCTGGTTAGTAGAAAAATATGAATCGTATATAACAACCTGTGGCTACATCGAAATATATTATCCTGCACAAGAAATTAACCACATGCTTATTTTTGAGGATAAAAACCTTACAGATCTGATCATATTCGGAAATGAAGGAAATACTTGCATCTGTTTCAACTCACTTGTCACCATGCCACAGGAAGTGATTGAAATATTCGCCGAAAATGTGTTTAATAAGTATCCGACTATCCAAAAGATAAGGCTTGCAGGCTCATACAAAGGTTACAATTTAAAAAGGAGCTTTCTATTTTCAAAATCTAACGACTACATCCTTTGTTTACCCACAAACACAGACGCGTATTATTCACAATTGGGATCAACAACCCGCAGACATATCAAAAATTATAATACAAGGTTAGTGCGCGATTATCCCGATGCACAATACATCACAACATTTAAAACCGATATTAAGGAGTCAGTTATCGATAAAATCGTTCAGTTAAGTTTCAACAGAATGAAATCAAAGGGCATCATTCCCGGTAAAAGCCAACAGGACACAAATGACTTTTACAGATATGCACAACACTATGGTTGCGTAGCCTATATCGAAATTAATGGAGAAATAGTTGCCGGCTCCATATCATACATACTGAATAACCGGATATATTTATACATGATTGCACACGATAATCATTTTGCAAAATACAATGTAGGACAATTATGCATCGTCAACCTGATAAAAACTTCGATTGACCTGAAATTGTCAACATTCCATTTTCTATGGGGCGACAATGAATATAAAGCCCGGTTGCAGGCCAAACCTCATGCTTTGTTTTCGTATGTTATTTACAGAGCCTATTCATTCAGTTTTATTGTAAGCAAGATAAAGGCTAAAACTTCACGAATGTTGATAAATATAAGACAATCAAAATACTCCAAACCGTTGAGAGAAGCCATTAAGTCCTATCGACGCAAAAGTACTTTATATAAACCAGCTTGAAAACAGACAACCGTCTTCGGTTGAAAATTTGAATGCCAATAAATTTTTTATCCACACAGTTTACAATACACTATGATTTCAATTGAATGTTTTAAAGGATTACCTTCTGCATATGAATCTTTTCTGATAGAGAAATATGGGTCTTTTATAACCACCTGTTCTTATATCCGGCAGCATTATCCCACCTACGATATACATTATATGCTCGTTAGCGAAAATGATACTTTGCTGGAATTACTTGTATTTGGAAATGATGGAAGTACATCCAGATGCTTCAACTCATTGGTGGCTTTAGACCAGCAGATAATTGCCGCTTGCACCGAAAAGCTCTTTGAACAATATCCTTCAATTCGGAAAATTTATATTGATGCATCCTATAAAGCCTACACGCTGGATAAGTCCATCCTGTTTTTTAAGTCCGACGATCATATCCTCAGCCTGCCTTCTGACATTGATACATTCACAGCCGAACTGGGATCAAAAACCCGTAAACATTTACGTGCCCGCAAAGCTAAACTATCAAAAGAATTTTCTGAAGTCTGTTTTGTAATTAAATCGGGGCCGGAAATTGAAGAAGCCATTGTTGATCAGATCATTCAGTTTAATCATAACAGAATGAAAAACAAAGGCAAAACTTCGGGCATTGATACTGCTTATAAAAACAATATTTATCAATATGCCCGGCATTACGGGACGGTTGTATACCTCACACTCGACGGCGTATTGGTAGCCGGTTGTATAGCCAGCATAATAAACAAAGAAATTTTTCTTCACGTCATTGCTCACGACAATAATTATTCGAAATACAATGTAGGAGAAGTCTGCGTATTCCATACTCTTGAAACGGCCATTGAAAAAGAGTTACAAACCATGCATTTTTTGTGGGGAGAGAGTGAATTGAAAAGACGCTTCTTAGCTAAATCACATCCGTTGTTTTCGTACTTTATTTACCGAAAATATTCTTCCGACTTTGTTGTAACCAAACTGAAAGTGTTGGTTTCCGAAATATGGATTGATTTTAAGCGATCCAAAATTTCGGACCCCATAAGAAATGGAATTCTGAATTTTAGAAAAAAGATTCAATCGTAATGATGAAAACAGCTTACGACACTAACTTTAAAACAGACCGAATGACAGGACAAGGGAAATAATCAATTTTCAATCTCAGCAGCCTGTCTTCAACAACAACAAAATATGCAGCAACAGATTATTGTCTTATTGCACAAATCAATTGAACCAAAATAGCTGAAAACATTGCTTCATTGTAATATGACAATGCTTCATTGTAATAAGGAAATGCTCTATTGTAATATGACAATACCCCATTGTAATAAGGAAATGCTTCATTGTAATATGACAATACTCCATTTCTTTATAACAATTTCTTAAAATAAATAGCTCAACATATAATCTCCATTACTTATCAGTTCTGAGAAAACATGAAAACTTATACCAATTTAGCTCCGGTTTGCCTTTTTGTTTACTCCCGCCTTACGGAAACAAAACAAACTGTTGAATCATTGCAAAAAAATGCATTAGCTGCAGAAAGCCGGTTGCATATATTTTCCGACGGACCTAAGAACACTCAGAATATAGAAGAAGTACGCACAGTACGGGAATATATTCATACCATTAGTGGGTTTGCCGATGTAACCATCTACGAGAGCGAAGCAAACAAGGGTCTGGCAAACTCCATCATCTCGGGGGTAACGCAAATTGTGACTGAATACGGAAAGGTGATTGTGGTAGAAGATGATCTACTCGTGTCGACAAACTTTCTGTCTTTCATGAATCAGGCTTTGGATTTTTACGAATCAGAAAAAACCGTTTTAAATATTTCGGGTTACTCCTTCCCGCTCAACTATGCTCCGGACTATAAATACGACGTTGCATTCTCTTTACGCTCGGCCTCCTGGGGATGGGCAATATGGAAAGACCGTTGGGAACAAATAGACTGGACAGTGAAAGATTACAATTCTTTCAGATGGAATGTATTCAAATTATTGAAATTCTCGCGGGGTGGTAGTGACCTTTGTCAGATGTTACACCGTCAGATGAAAGGTCAGATTGATTCCTGGGCAATCCGGTTTGACTTTCATCACTACAAACACAACTATCTGGATGTTTTTCCCTTAAAATCAAAAGTTGCCTATAACGGTTTTAACTCAGAAGCTACTCATACCAAAATGAAATGCAACACCTACGATACCGTGTTGGATCTATCTGATCAACAAACATTCTTATTCAGTAAAGATATAAAGATAAATAAACGCATCAGAAAACAATTTTACGCACACTACTCTGTTAGTAGTCGTCTGAAAGATAAGATTTCGCAGCTATTATGGAAAATAAAAAGATAATTGTAACAACTAGTTGGGACGACGGATATCCCTTAGATTATAAAATTGCTGAACTTCTTGACAAGTATAAAATAAATGCCACCTTTTATGTCCCGATCAGAAATGCTGAATATCCGGTTATGGATACCGCAGCATTAAATAACATTGCCACTAAATTTGAGATAGGAGGCCATACTGTCAATCACATTTATTTAAACACCCTGAATAAGGATGCTGCTAACTATGAGGTTTCAACATGCAAAACAATGCTTCAGGATCAGTTGGGAAAAGAAATAGAAGCTTTTTGCTATCCGGGCGGTAAATATTCACAACGGGATATCGACCTTGTAAGACAAGCCGGTTTTTTATTCGGCCGAACCACCAGATTACTTCGTACAACACCGATGCTTCATCCCCATTTACTCGATACAACTATTCAGGCATACAATCACAGTAGCGGGGTACTAACCAAACATTGTGTAAAAAACACCTTTCTGCTTCCGGTTATTCAGAATTTGTTCTTTTATAAAACCAATAGAAACTTTCCGAAGTTGATCGAGAATACTATAAACAGAGTTTTAGCTACAGGAGGGCTTTTTCATCTGTGGGGACATTCCTGGGAAATTGAACAATATGGGCTTTGGAAAGAACTTGAAATGGTTCTGAAAATGCTGGCGTTCAATTCGGAGATGACCTATTTAAACAATACCGAGTGCTGGAAACTATTATCAGTTAATCACTAATTCTATATACAAAGTCTATGAAACTATTCTACAACAAATTATTATATCGTGACTTATAAAAGATTAATCCACTATAATATAATAATATTCAAATTCTCATATCTATGAAAATATTATTTGTGCTACATTATCCGCCTCCCATCCATGGAGCTGCCGCTGTAGGTTTGCAGATCAAAGAAAGTAAAGTTATAAACAGCACTTTTGATTGTGAATACATTAATCTTGGAACATCCAGAACCATTGAAGAAATTGGAAAGAGAAGACTTGTAAAAATATTCCGCTATGTAGGCATATTAGCTCAGCTATGCAGGAGTATTATTTTTAATCGCCCTGATCTTTGCTATTTTTCGATGACTGCCAAATGTACTCCATTTTATAAAGATGCTTCGCTGGCACTACTTGTAAAACTATTCGGAATTAAACTAGTCTACCATTTTCATAATAAAGGAGTAGCTACGAGACAAGACAAATATTGGGACGATTTTTTATATCGCCTCACATTTCGCAATACAGATGTCATTCTGTTATCAAAGAAACTGTATCCCGATATTCAGAAATATGTCGACGAAACGCATGTTTACTATTGCCCCAATGGAATAGAAAATGTGAAAGTGATGCAACCCTTACGAAGAGACAGAAACACGGTTGAACTTCTTTTCTTATCGAATCTGATGGAATCAAAAGGTATTTTTATATTGCTTGAGTCATGTAAACTTCTGAAACAAAAAAAACTGGCTTTCCATTGCACCTTTGTTGGAGGTACAGGCGATGTATGTGAGTATCAGTTTCAATCCAAACTACAAGAACTGGGTTTAGAAAACTATGCAAGTTACATCGGTAAGAAATTTGGAACAGAAAAAGAAGAATTATTTGCAACTGCTGATATTTTTGTACATCCCACTCTCAATGATTGTTTTCCCCTCGTTTTGCTGGAAGCAATGCAGCATTCTTTACCTGTTATATCTACTTTTGAAGGTGGAATCCCCGATATCGTAACAGAAGACATCACCGGCTACCTTGTTCCTCCGAAAGACGTTGAAATGCTGGCAAATAAACTGGAACTATTGATCAATCATCCCCAATTGCGTAAAGAAATGGGTAATGCCGGACAAAAGAAATATGAAGAAGAGTTTAGCTTAAACATGTTTGAATACAGACTAAAGACTATAGTACAAGATATAGATTCAAATTCAATAATGTAGTATATTACATAGCATAAAAGTAATACATTTTACTACAATTATAACTAGTTCGAGTAAACATTAAAAGCAACAGGCATGTTATAGTAGCAAAATGCAGTACTTAAGTGCCTCAATTATGCAAAAATGACTAAAGTTTTCATTCTTAATTAAAACGGAAATTATGCTACAAAGTTATAGATTATTCAATCAGCCATTAAAGAGCATCAGCCAACCAAAATCACTTATAAATACATTGAATGCACATTCATTTAATACGGTACAAACAGATGAAGACTTTCATCATGCTCTGCTATCAAGTGATGTGCTGCTGCCTGACGGTATCAGTGTTGTATGGGCTATGAGGGTGTTGACCGGACAAAAGATACGAAAAACAGCTGGCGCCGATTTGTTTTTTTATGAAATGGAAAGAGTGAATGCCATGGGTGGTAAATGCTTCTTTTTAGGAAGTTCGGAGGATACTTTAAAAAAAATACAGAAAAGAGCTGAAGAAGAATATCCAAATGTGGAGGTTCACACTTATTCTCCTCCCTATAAAACGGAGTTTGATAAAGAAGATAATAAGTTGATGATAGATGCTGTAAATGCCGTTGAACCTGAAGTATTGTTTGTGGGTATGACAGCTCCAAAACAAGAGAAATGGGCACATCAGCATTACAATCTGTTGCAAGTTGGTCATGTGTGTTGCATAGGTGCCGTGTTTGACTTTTATGCAGGCACCGTAAAACGGGCTCCCAATTGGATGATACGCATTGGCATGGAGTGGTTTTACAGGTTAATAAAAGAACCTCGTCGGATGTGGCGCAGATACCTCATAGGGAATGTGAAGTTTATTAAATATATCTTGTTGGAGAAAGTCCGGACATGATGCATTGCACACAATATCCTCTTTGATATTTGATATAAAAATATCAAACAATACTATTTTATTTTAATTGTTTACAAGCATCTAAATTATTGCTTTATGGAATCGAACGAAACCGAACTGAAGTTTTTATATCTGGCTTTTGATCTTATCATTCTGGATATAGCTATTTCAATATTATATTCTTTAAGTCCTGCATTACAGGGCTTAAATCTGCATGATAAGAGTTTATACTTCTTGCATGCCAATCTGTCCGAAATCATTGCCTATTCATTGTTCACAAAGAGGAATCTTTATTTGCATGATGATTTTGCCAATAGGTTCAAACGAATAAGTAAACGAACAATCCTCTTTGCGGTGATATTGTTTGTCCTTGCTCAGTTGTTTTTACCTCCCGGTTATTCTCGTCTTTTTTTATTGGAATACACAGCCCTTTTCTATGCTTTTACCCTGATATATTATTATTTATTATATGGTTATCTAACCTTCAGACGATCAAAAGGGTTTTATGTTCATCGGGTCTTAATTGTGGGGTTAAACGATATGGGTGTCTATCTGCGAAACCTGCTACATAACAATCCCATGTTAGGGTATGAATTTGTCGGTTATGTTTCCGATGAGCATGTGGATCATCAAGATGTACTAGGGCACCTCGATGATTTGGCACCATTGGTATCGCGAAATCAAATTGATTTCCTTTTTGTTACCCATTCGGCCTATAATGATTTAAAGAAAAGCAAGGAGTTGCTCGCTGTCTGCAATCGGATAGGTGTAAGGTTGAGATTAGTTCCCGAAAATCAATATTGGTTTCGGTCCAAGGTAAATCTCGAATCGGTTGGATCATTGGTCGTGTTTAATCCTCAGGAAATACCGTTAGACGACCTGAAATCACGATTCCTGAAAAGATGCTTTGATGTGGTTTTCTCATCGTTGGTCATCTTATTTATAATTAGTTGGTTATTTCCCATCTTAGCCATATTAATTAAACTGAGCTCCAAAGGCCCTGTATTTTTTCTTCAAGAACGTACAGGCATCAACAACAGAACATTCAAATGCCTGAAATTCCGCAGCATGCGTATGAGTCAGGATGCAAATAGTAAACAGGCAACACGTGGCGACAGTCGTATCACCCGTATCGGTCAGATTCTTCGCAAAACCAACTTAGATGAATTTCCTCAGTTCTTTAATGTGTTTTTAGGACAAATGTCTATAGTAGGACCACGCCCCCACATGCTCAAACATACCGACCAGTATTCCGAATTAATAGATTATTATCGGGTACGTCATTACGTCAAACCAGGCATTACCGGATGGGCACAAGTGAATGGATACAGAGGCGAAACCAATGAACTCTGGAAAATGGAAAAACGTGTGGAATATGATATGAACTATCTTGAAAACTGGACCTTCTGGTGGGATCTCCGAATCATATTCCTGACTGTTGCAGGTCGAAAAGTACATATGAATGCCTTTTGATTATATCTGTAAATCTAATTAACTCAGGTTACATCTACAAGTCAGGTCGTAAGGACAATTACA
>DAIQOQ010000326.1:0-2862 GCA_036787795.1 Paludibacter sp.
CCGACTACCAGGCAGCGGAAGTTTTTTAGTTGAAGGAAAATGGGATAAGGCATGTCAGTTAAGAGTTACGAGGGTTTAGTTACAAGGAATGAGGAATGAGGAATGAGGAATGAGTATTTTAGTTGGTAGTCGGCAGTTGGTAGTTTTTTATTCGCAGAAACAAGCTTTGGTAGTCGGAATAAACTTCCGGGTAGTGAATGGTGGGGCGCTGGATGATGATCAGTTCAACATTTTTCTGTTTTGCGGCTTCCATTTTTTCCTGCAGTCCGCCTTCGGCACCGCTCTCTTTGGTAACCATAAACCGGATATCGAATTCATCCATCAGCGCCTTGTTGAGATTTACGGAGCTGACTCCCGCCATGGCAATGATGCCGGCAGGTTGTAGTCCGGCTTGCTCGCACAGGCTGATGCTGTCGGACGTGGAAAGCACCCTTGCAAAGAGCCGCTCTGCTCCCAGCGGAATAAACTTAGCTACAAACTTGGAGCCGGTGGTGAGCAATATGTTTCCCGGTTTCTCTGCCAGGTATGCAATCGCCTGTTCGTAGTTATCCACATAGGTGGCACTTTCGAAGCGGGTATTCGTCCGTTCGAAACGCAGATAAGGCACTGCCGTATTTTTTGCCGCCTGCATGGCACCTGCAGACACCTCGGCCGCAAAAGGGTGACTGGCATCTACTACCAGTCTTACCCCGCGAGTCTGAATTAAGTGCTCCATTTCTTCGCGGCTCAGTTTACCCTGCACAACTTCAATACCCGGAAATTCGGAGAGCTGCCGACCATAATCGGTAGTGACCGAAACCAGTACCCGATAAGCCTCTGAAGCTAAGTGTTCGCAAATTTCCTTGGCATTGCTGGTGCCGCCTACTACCCAAATCATATGCTGCAGCATTTAAATTTTATACCCACGTGGTGTAATCATTTTTCCATTGCTATAATAAGTCTGCGAATTACCAATGATAAGTGTTGTAGTCATATCGATGGTGTGCTCCAACATTTCGGCCAGGGTGGTATGGGTTACAGCCGCTTCATCGCGCATGGCATTGCGCACAATGGCCACCGGTGTTTGCGGGCTACGATGCCGCAACACAATGTCGGTGAATATCCGGATTTGCTCTACACGTTCTTTGCTTTTGGGGTTGTATACACAGATCACAAAGTCGCCTTCGGCAGCTTTTTCGGTACGTTTTTCTATTATCTCCCAAGGGGTCATTAGATCGCTCAGACTCACTACTGCAAAGTCGTTCATCAGTGGAGCTCCCGCCAGCGAAGCCGATGACAAGGCGGAAGTAATACCCGGTACGATTTCTACTTCAATGCCGTTTTGGGCTTTGTCTACCATTTCGAGTACCACGCCGGCCATGCCGTACACGCCGGAGTCACCGCTACTGATCAGACACACATTTTTACCACTTTCGGCAATTTCCAGCACCATAGCACACCGTTCCACTTCGCGGCGCATGCCCGACGAAACGATTTCTTTACCTTCAATCAGTTTTTCGATCAGTGCAATATAGGTTTTGTAGCCTACCACCACATCGCATTGTTTCAATACCTCAATGGCTCTCAGGCTCAGATATTCTTCGAAACCGGGACCGGTTCCTACTACAAAGATTTTTCCCTTCATATTTTTATACTTTTTGGTATAGGCGCTTAGACCGCCCTATATATATTATTGCTCATAAGCATATTAATTTGTTTGTTTTACTCAAATATATGCATAAAACACATTTTGTCATGTGAGTCCAAAAACCCTGTAAGGGTTTAATGTGAATAACCCCCAGTAAGCGAAGCACGACTGGGGGTTAATGACACCCTCAGATACATAACCCCGAAGCGGGTTGAATGTTATTATGACATTGATGTTCAACCCACTTCGGGGTTGTAGATGCTGGACTATTCGCATCCCCCAGTTACGCAAGCTTACTGGGGGTTATTCACATTTAACTCCTTCGGAGTTGTTCTTTGAATTTTATTATCACAAATAAAGGCGGTCTAAGCACCTATACCAATATACTTTTACACGGCCGATTCGAAAATGGCGACCGTTATTCCTTCTTTTGATTTTTTTCTACTGATAAATTCTCCTACTCTTCCTCCGGCAATAAATGCAGCCGGTTCGCAGACTCCCGACACACCTACCTGCGACTTGACAAAGGCTGAAGATGTAAAATCCTGTTCAATCTTTTCTATTTCCGCAGTTTCTACAAATACGGCTGACACTCCAAAATGAGCCGCTGCATCAAGTATTCCTTGTTCGTCCGACTTAATATCTATTGATGCCAATTGCCGGATACTCATTTCGTTGATTGAATTCAATTGCAATTGTTCGGTAACAAAATCAATGATTTGTTGACCCAGAATACCACGCCTACACCCTACACCCACAATAATATTTTGTGGTATAAGTTGTGCAAAAGGAATTTTTTCCTCTATATTGGTACGACTACTAACCACTACCAATCCATCGGCTTCGGCTTCATTCAACGTGGGATAACAGGCAGGTACAGTCAGCAAGCTGTCGTTGCGCCAGCCTACCTTCTGCCTGTTCACCGTCATGGCGGTGAGTGTTTTTGCATCGTGCATGGACCGAATGATGAGTTGATGCTTTTGGGCAATCATATCTACCGAGGGCATGCCCTGTACATCCGAAGCAGTAGTGATAACTGCCGTGGCACCCATTGTTCCGGCTATCTCACTGGCCACAGCATTGGCACCACCCAGATGTCCGGACAATAAACTTATTGCAAATTGACCCTTCTCATCGAGCACCACCACGGCCGGATCGACGGTTTTACCCACCAGATGCAGGGCAATACTGCGCACCACAATACCCGTAGCCATAATATACACCAGGGTTTTATG
>DAIQOQ010000327.1:0-1419 GCA_036787795.1 Paludibacter sp.
TTCAATCCGGTATCGGAACCTGAAGCTTTTATCGCCTTATTTTACATTAAAGGCAATTCTCAGTTCTTCTATTTCTTTATCACCCATTGGCTGTAATGCCCCGATTGAAGCTCCCATAACCAATGAATTGGCACTGAATTCAGCGACTTCAAGATAATCGAAGGTGTTAAACAGCTTGTCGCCGGTAACTATCACGCTGTCGTTTTCAATTAATAAAACACGATTGCTGTTGAATAGTTTGGCAGTTTTGTCCACATCCTTGTATAGCAAACTGAAAGGAACAGAAGGAACATCCTGTAAGAATATCCAGCTTTCGGGAATGGTGCGAACATCGAATTTTTGTCCACTTACCGCATGTGCCATCAGATTGGTAGCTTGTGTACCAATGATAGAGTTAACCTGCGGGTTAAGTTCATAAATACGTTGGTGTAAAGCAGCAGCATAACTTGGGTTTTTACCCGCTTCGGCTTTACCGTTTTTAATGTGTACAATGTCATCAGCCGAAATATTCCAGCGGGCTACGTCGTGTGGAGTAATCAGGAACTCATTTTCGTTTAAGCGGATAGAAGCTGTTCCGAAAGTTGAGATCATCAAACCGTGCTTGCAAGCACGGTGAACGATATTCACCATTTCGGTACGCAATGCCAACTCCGATGAAGGATAATCGGTTTTTTCGAAGTACTCGATAGTCTTGGGTAAATGATCGGCATAAGCAGCTACCTGTTCGTCGGTCAGAGCATTTATTTTACCCAATTTTCCGGCATTAACCAGCGTACAACAGCACGATTCAAGTGTTTCGAAACGTTCGTAAGCATCCAGCATGTCGCTACCGGCCAGTACCACACCATGGTTTTCCATGATGACTGCCTTGTATTTAGGGTTTTTGAATTGAGCGGCAATTTTTTCGCCCAAATCGTTACTACCCGGACAGCCGTAAGGTGCAAAACCGACTTCGCCGCAAACAGCGCGGTTTTGCGGAATAATGTTGGTGTTCGGAACTTGTCTGGCGATACTGAATGCTACCAATCCGGGAGGGTGTGCATGGATAACCGCACTTAAGTCAGGACGCGAATCGTAGATGGCTTTGTGAAAAGGAAATTCCGATGATGGTTTGTGCGGACCCACTATTGTGCCGTCTTTTTTTACACACATCACATCTTTGACGGTTAACGAACCTTTGTCAACAGCAGAAGGAGTAATCCAGATATCGCCGTTTTTATCTCTGATCGAAATGTTTCCACCCGAAGCAGTAGTCATTCCATCCCGATAAATCTTTCCGATAATCACATTGATCTGTTCTACCGGATGCATGAATTTTACATCTAATTGTTTCATAATAAATACCGCTCATTTATATTCACCGAAGTGTTTTTCTGAGTAGTTGTTTTTAATAAGTTGTTAGTAGAAAATGATATTTTT
>DAIQOQ010000327.1:1519-2823 GCA_036787795.1 Paludibacter sp.
AATGGAGATAATTCACGAAGCTTGCCCAATATATAGTTGTATTTCAATGCCAGACTTTCGAAAATGCAGCGTACAAATTCGGCATGAGTCCTGGGAGCTATCTGATCTGTTGCAAGACAATAAGCTTCAATGGCTTTAGTCATGCTGGCCGGATTGGCAAAAGATTCATGATCGGGATCAATAAGCGATTGGAAAGCGGGCGTGGTGTCGGCCATCAGTACCAGCTTTTCGTAAGCGTAGGTGATTCCTTCTTTTTTCCACTCTTTCATACATTGCTCCAGCAACCACATGCCGGTAATATTTTTCAGAAAACGGGTTGTACCGTCTATTCCACCTTCGTTGGTAAAGTTCAGGGCAAAGGTTTCATCGTTGATAATAGCATCTTTTACTTCTATTCCCATCAACGACCAGGTTCCGGAACTGAGATACGCAAAGCGTTCGTTTTTAGCCGGTACGGCAGCTACTGCCGATGCGGTATCGTGACCCGCCACTGCAATAACCGGTACTTTGCCCAGTTCGCTTTCTTCGGCCAGACTGTCGGTGAGAGTACCGATAACATGTCCGGGCATCACTATTTCGCCTAATATAGAAGGCGAGATACCTGCTTTTTCAAGCAATTCGGCTACGAATTTTTTCGTACATGGGTTCAGAATCTGCGAGGTGGAAGCAATGGTGTATTCCACTACTTTATTACCCGTAAGCATATAAGCCAATGCGTCGGGCATAAATAAAATATCGGTAGCCGCTTTCAGTAGCGAATTATCTGCCTGACTCAATGCGAAAAGCTGATACAGACTATTGAAATTCATTACCTGAATTCCGGTCATATTGTAAACTTTTTCGCGTGGCACCAGTTGAAAGTACTTTTCGGGAACACCCACAGTGTGCGGATCGCGGTATGCATAAGGTGCACCCAACAGCGAACCGTCGGCAGAAATTAATGCAAAATCCACCCCCCAGGTATCAATACCGATAGAGGAAATTTCAACGTTTTCGTTTTTGGCTGCTATTAACCCTGCTTTAAGTTCTTCGAACAGTGAGTAAATATTCCAGTGAAAATGATCTCCGATTTGGAGAATCTGGTTCGGGAAACGGGTCAGCTCTTTCATCTGAAGTCTGCCGTTTTCTATTGTGCCTAAGATAGAACGACCACTGGTGGCCCCTAAATCGAACGCTAAGAATGATTTCTTTTTCATATATTGATAAAAATTGCATGCAAAGGTATCTATATCAACATCTAAAGCTGCCGTAGATTTTGACATTAAACCTTTACTTTTTGATAATCGTTTTGCTGCTTTGTATTG
>DAIQOQ010000015.1:0-25094 GCA_036787795.1 Paludibacter sp.
GAGCGTCGGCAGCTCTTTCCATTAAATCAATGGAAGTAATCGGTTCATACTCGATAGTGTACTGATCAAGTTGTTTGATTTGAGTAGTGCTGAAGAATTTCATTGTAAGAGTTGTTAGTCAGCACAAATATAAACAATAAGGTTGGATACTGTAACAAAATTACAATATTCTGTTCTTCAATTCATTTTTTCATGCTAAATAATCCAACTGAAATTTCTTTGCTTTTAATGCGTGATGACATCTATATAGTTGATGGTGTTGGGTGTATAATACGTGATGACATCTATATAATTAATGGTGGCGGGTGTATAATGTGTGATGACATCTATATAATTGATGGTGGTGCGTGTATAATGAGTAATGACATCAATATAATTGATGGTGGCGGGTGTATAATGAGTGATGACATCAATATAATTGACGATGGTAAGTGTATAATGAGTAATGACATGCGCCTGATTATATAAATAACGGTGATAGGATATGTTTTAATTTTTGTTTGTTTAAAATTAAGTATAATTAACGCATTTGGGTTGATCAAATATAGTTATTTTTATAGTTTTGCATTTACAATATTTATAAAACCTGTAAATATTGGAGTTAATCAAAAATAATTTATACTAAATCAAAATCAATTTATCATGAATTCAAAACAACAAAGCAGGTACAATATGTACCTCGTGTCTGATGAGTTTTTGACTGCAAACAGCTCAATTACTCAACTTTTACCAAAGTTCCAGGGATTTTATGCTACTTTTCAAGAGGGTATTCTTCAGATTCGATCGGCGCACGAGCAGCAAAGTCTTGACAAATCCGGGGTTGCGGAGACTAAAAATGAATTGCGAAAATTATTAGTAGCGCAGGCCGCCGATGGTTCGCGCAAAGTGCAGGCTTATGCCAAGGTAGAAAATAATCTGACCCTGCTCAAAGAAGTAAAATTTAGTATAAGTGATTTGAGACTTGCTACTGACGAAGATCTTGAAACTTATGCGCGGAGTATTCACTCTAAAATAGATGCTCACCTTCCGAATTTGAGTTTATATGGTTTGACTTCTGAGAGTCAAAAATATCTTTTAAAGCTTATAGCTGATTTTAAGGCAGCTACTCCAACACCCCGGAATAGTGAGATTAGTACAAAGCAAAGTACAGACCAGATTGTTAAAGGTTTTGTGACAAGCGATGAGGCATTGGATAAGATTGATGCTTTGGTGGAAATAGTAAGAATTTCGCAACCGGATTTTTACAGCGGTTATAAATCGGCACGGAGAATAATAGTAACTGGTAAAGGATCGCTTCAGGTAAAGGGTTTTGTAACTGATGCGGGCACGGGAGAAGGGCTAAAAGGTGCAACTCTTAGCTTTGCACAAAACAGCAGCAATGGATTGATGAAAGCTGCTGCAAGTAGCAGTGCGGAGGCTATGAAGAAAAAAACAGCCATCAAGGGTGGGTTTAATATTAAATCATTGCCTGAAGGTACGTATACGGTAACGGTACGAAAGAATGGTTATGCTGATGTGGTAAGCACTGTTGCTGTGACGAATGGTGAATTGGCGAAGCTTAATGTGGAACTGGTAAAGAATATCTAATATTTATAAAGATGGGCAGGTTGCGACCTACGCCTACTAACGCATAAAATACAGAAATGCGCTTGAGATAATTTCTCAAGCGTATTTTTTTTATGTCATTAAGGTTCAATTTCTCGAAGCTCTGCTTCGTTTTTTCTTTGTTTTTTCTTTGTTTTTTCTTAATACCTTGTCAGTTCTGCTGCGAGGTAGTTTGTTCTGAAGAATAAGTTCCGACGGGACGGCATTAGTTGAGCAAAAAATTTACCGGACAATAATAAAATTAAATATATAATTTATGAAATAAATGCATATCTTTGAACGCACTTTTACGTTAGAATTTCTATTAGTAACGAAACTATATATAATGAAAAGTATTTTATGTGAAATACTCAAAATACAAGCGGGAGTGAAATTTTATTACAGAGTTATTAATCAATATATTGCCTAATGATTTACAACGAAGAAACTTTAGCCGAACGCTTAAGAAGGGACGATCGTACGGTGATTGATGAGATTTACGAGGGGTATCATTCAAAAATTTTTCGTTTTTCATTGGCTTACCTGAAAAATGAAGATGACGCATATGATGTAGTACAGGATTCTTTTATCAAGCTATGGGAGAATCGTTTCGTGTTGAAAAGAGATAGCAATTTTGATGCTTTTCTTTTTACGATAGCTAAAAATTCGGTGCTTTCGTTGTTTCGAAAACGAGCCACGGAGCAAAAGTATCTTGACTATCTTGCTCAAGCAGCAACTTCTAATACTCAGGGTACGGAGGAACAAACAGACTATACATTTTTTAAAGAACGCTACATGCAGTTGATTGACCAACTTCCTCCAAAACGAAAAGAAGTTTTCAGGTTGAGTCGTGAAAAAGGGTTGTCTAATAAAGAAATTGCCCTGTTAAAAGGCATTGCCGAAAAAACAGTTGAAGATCACCTTTCAAAATCGTTATTTTTCTTCAAACAACATCTCGGGAGTTTGGGCATTTGGTCTGCGCTCTTTTACTTTCTTTTTGTGGAATAATGTCCATAAAAAATACAACAATCAATTTATCATAGTTGAAACTATTTCCAGTAACTATTTTCAACAAGCTATTGAATGTTGATTTTAATTCCTTTGATGGACGCCAATTTTTGGTGTCCATTTTTTTTGCAATGTTCCATGCTAATTTATATAAAAAAAATATGATACAATGTTCATTTACTGTATGGATAACTGCTAGATAAAAAAAATAAAAATATTTTCAAACAGAGCAAGGGTAAACTTCGGGCAGTGCGTTATTTATATGTTGCAGCATAGAAAGTAATGCTTGTTCAATATATTTAGTTAACTGTTTTGTGCATGAACTAATGTTGTAACTTAATAAAAAATAGTATGACCTATATCAATCAACTAATAAGCAATTTTAGAACAGACAAGTATTCGAAAGAGGATTTGGACCATCTGATAGATGTGCTCGAATTACCTGTACATGAAGAGGCTGTGAACGTATCGATGTATATGCATTGGGATGAATGCGATGACATAGCGATTGGGAATGAAGAGCGATTCAAACAAATATTGTCCGAAATTCATCATTCCATCAATATGAAAGCACAAAAACCAACATTGGTGAGACGCCTCTACGTTGGTTTGTCTCGTGCTGCTGCTATTCTTATTATTCCATTGATGATTACCCTTTATATGGTGGGTAGACACCAAGGCTCAAAATCTTTGGCAATTTTACAAAACACAATAAGTGTACCGCTTGGAGCAACCAGTGATTTTGTATTGCCTGATGGTACGCATGTTTCGTTAAACTCAGGCACAACTTTGACTTATCCTATGACTTTCAGCAATCAATCTTTTCGTGTTGTTGCATTAAATGGTGAAGGGTTTTTTAAGGTAAAGAAAGACAAAAAATATCCGTTCATAGTAAAAATGAATGGAATGGATATTAAAGTGACTGGTACCACTTTCAATGCCAGAGCCTATAAAGATGAACCGGATGTAACTGTGGCACTTGTTGAAGGTGCTGTTCTTCTTGGAAAACAAAAATCAACCAATACTTTCGAATTGAATAGTGCGCTTCATCCAAATGAAGTAGCGGTGTTGAACAAAGCAGGCAAACAAATTACATTGACTCAGAAAAATGATTTAACCAAATACATAGCCTGGACCCAAGGGCGTATTGTATTTGATAATGATCCGATTCAAACCGTTACTCAAAAGTTAGAGAAGTTGTACAATATCCATGTTGTAATTTCGGATAAGGAATTATTGCGGTATCAACTAACGGCTACGTTTACTAATGAGCCTTTGGAGCGTGCTCTCAAAATCATCAGTTTATCGTCACCGATCAGCTATCGTGTGATAAACGGAGCACGAGATGATGACGGAGCTTACGGACAACGGACACTGATATTGAAAAAAGAAAATAAATATCGGCAAAACAGAAAATACTAATTAAATATACAAAGTTATCCTTTAAAACAATCTAAAAAAACGCCATTATGAAAGTCATCACTTAATTTTTCTCATCATATTCGTGCGCTGTATTTTCAATCAGCTTCATTCGAATATCTCCTGAAAACTACTATACGCTTAATACAAAATGACTGCGCCTAGCAAGTTTGTTCCTTCATTACAATGTGATAGTTCCCGCAAAAACAATATCCGCTGTAATGCATATTAAATATCTATAAATCTTTGTTTTATTATCACAAATTTTCAAATTACAAATCTATGAAACAAACCATGATTTCTATAAAGAACTTAAAAGTTCCTTTATATCAAAGTACAAACTTTCGGTTAATTTTTATTTTGTTACTTGGATTTTCTTGCGCTACAACAAATCTATCCGCGCAAGACAGCCAAATAACATTGAATGCACGCAATACCCCGGTGCGTGAAGTCCTCAAAATGATTGAAGCAAAATCAGATTATCATTTTGCATATAATAACAGACTTATTGATGTGACACGTAAGGTAGATGTCCAGTTTTCTAACGAAAAAATTTCAGACATCTTGAAAAAGATTTTTGCTAATACTGATATTACTTATAAGGTGTTAGATACTCAAATCATTTTGGCTTCATCCAAAGAAATGGGTGAACAACCTGTTGGTAAAAATACGATTAATAAAGTTTCAGGTAAGGTAACTGATGAAAGCGGGCAAGCATTGCCTGGTGTAAGCGTGCTGCTAAAAGGCTCAAAATCAGGTATTGTTACAGACTTTGACGGAAGTTACAGTATTAGCAACTTGTCTTCAAACTCAATCTTACAATTTTCGTTTGTAGGAATGCAAACTCGCGAAGTGAAAGTTAGTAATAAATCTGTAATAAATATTTCTTTGCAAGATGAAAGCAAAGTAATGAGTGAAATTGTAGTTGTTGGTTATGGTACGACCACAAAAAAAGGGTTGGTTTCAGCAGTAGCATCTATTAAACCGGAGGATTTAAACAAAGGAGCAATAACAGATGTGGGTCAACTGCTACAAGGTAAAGCTGCCGGACTGAATGTTACTGTTAGTGGAGATCCAACCCGTAAATCGAGTGTGATCCTACGTGGAGCTTCTACTTTGAATAGTTCGATGGAACCCTTCTATGTGATTGATGGAATTCCAGGCGGAGATATTTCATTGGTCTCGCCAGATGACATTGAAACCATAGATGTACTAAAAGATGCATCGGCTACATCTATTTATGGTAATCGTGGATCTAACGGGGTGATTATGATAACTACTAAGAAAGGTAAAAAGGGAATTACTCATGTTTCTTATAATGGTTATGCCGGAATTGAAAATGTTTCCAACAGCCTCAAACTGATGAATGCATCACAACTTCGTGCTTTTGCAAGTAAAACAGGGCAAAACTTAACAGAAGATACAGGGGCTGATACGGATTGGCAGAAAGAGATTCAACGTGGAACCGCCTTTTCAACAAACCATAATTTATCGTTTAATGGTGGTTCTGAGCACAATACTTACAGTGCGAGTATAAACTATACTAACAAAGAAGGTATTCTTAAAGAGAGTAATCAGAGCAAGATTGTTGCTCGTCTGACATTTGATCAAATGGCATTTAACGACAAAGTTAAATTTGGGGTTTCGGTTGCAAATGCAAAGATCACTTCGGATTATGTACCTCAACTTGGAACTGTACTTTTACAGGCTGCCAGCCGCTTACCAACTTCTCCTGTAACAAATGCTGATGGAACTTATTATGAAAACTTCACAAAATCAGGTTATTTTAATCCGGCGGCAATCATTAATCACTCACAAGATCAGACCAAAAATAATAATCTAATGGCCTCATTTACAACCAATGTAAAATTACCTTTTGGTTTAACTTATGATTTGAGCCTTTCGTATCAAAACTATACATCACTTCACGGGGAGTATTACGACTCTTATATGTATAATTATAATGGGTCTGTATTTTATAACAATCCTGAAGCTCCGGCAACTCGCTCTATCGTAACATTTGGAAAAGGAGGTACTGCTTTGCGTAATACTTACCAAACTACCAATCAGGTTTTGGAAAACTGGTTTACATGGGATAAAAAATTTGGATTACATAGTGTAAATGCTGTTTTAGGATATTCTTATCAGGATGATGTGTATGGTGATGGATTTCAGGCTACAAACACTAATTTTCCTGTAGATAATATGGGCTTCAATAATTTAGCTCTGGGTAATTATAGCGCAATTACAGGAGCAACAGTAAATTTTGGTTCGGATCAGGCATATTCTAAACAACGTTCAATTTCTTATTTTAGCCGTCTGAACTACAATTTTGCTGACAAGTATTACTTACAAGCCTCAATCCGTAGAGATGGAAGTTCGGTATTTGGCGAAAACAATCAATGGGGTTACTTTCCATCCGTTGGTTTATCATGGAGAGCCGGACAGGAAAAATTTATTCAGGATTTAGGTATTTTTGAAGATTTGAAAGTTCGCGCCAGTTATGGTGTAACCGGAAATTCAACCGGTTTTAATGCTTATAGCGCTCAATTTCTAATGAGCTCAATGGGCAGTTTCTATTCCAATGGAAGTTCAGCTATGTCTTATGCGCCTAACAAAGCCTCGAATTCTGATTTGAAATGGGAAAAAACAGCTACTTCAAATATTGGTATAGATGCATCTGTACTAAAAGGAAGACTTAGTTTTACTGTCGACTTGTATAATAAAAATACTACCGATATGATTTATTGGTATGATGCTGATATTTTGCTAGTTCCAGCCGGAGGTCTTTATGCTAATGGTGGTAGTATGAATAATAAAGGTATTGAGTTAAGCGTTTCGGCTGTACCAGTTAAAACAAAAGATTTTACATGGAAGACGAGTTTTAATATCGCTAGCAACAAAAATACGATAACCAGTCTTTCTAATCCGTATTTTACGGGAGGAGATTCTATAAGATATACTCAACCTGATGGTGCAGGGCAGACTGCTAGTACGCTTCAGATCCGAAAGACGGGGCATCCTCTTGGACAATTTTTCACACTTATCTATGAGGGAAAAAACGCAGATGGAGTTTCACAATATTTAGCCAAAAATGGCAAATTGACTACAAGTCCAACTACAGATGATTATCGTTATGCAGGAAGTCCTCAACCCAAGTTTACTTATGGTTGGACAAATAATTTTAGCTATAAAAACTTTGATTTGAGTGTATTCTTCCGTGGAGTGTATGGTAACAAAATTTTCAATGCTACTCGAGCAGACTTATTCAGACCTACAACTGTTGCATATACAAATATATTGGTTGATGCTCAAAATGAGTCTGTAAATGACTACAATGCTTACAAATACTCTAGCCGTTTTATTGAAGATGGTAGTTATATACGACTTGAAAATATGACATTAGGTTATACATTAACAAGACCTATTAAATATATTGAAAGCCTAAGATTTTACGGAACAGTAAATAATCTTTTTATAATTACAAAATATTCCGGGGTTGATCCAGAAGTGAATCAAGGTGGTATGGCTCCGGGTATTGATTCAAATAGTTTTTACCCAAAAACTCGAACTATTCTATTTGGTTTGAACATTAATTTATAAGTAACGAATTAAATATTATAATCATGAAAAAAAGATTTATATATATCATACTTCCGGCTCTTATGTCTATTATACTTATATCGTGTAATAATTTAAATGTGCCGGTTACTACTCAGATTACGGGCGATTCATATCCAAAAGATTCTGCACAGTTTGTTGCATCAGCTGGAGTAGTTTACGCTGCTTTAAGAGGAAATTATGCAGGTGATTACTTTTTTATGACGTCAATAACCACTGATGAAGCAATTTTGCCAGCACGCGGTGGCAACTGGTATGACAATGGTGGTTATTTGCAAATGCATTATCACACATGGACTCCAGATCATGGAGGAACCGGAACCATTTGGGATTGGCTTTCTAGAATTATCGGTTATGATAATCAAGCTCTGTATATTCTGAATACTAACATGCCAGCAGGCAATTTCAAAACGCGTACACTTGCAGAGTTACGCACGGTCCGTGCATTGGCTTATTATTGGATGATGGATATGTACGGTAATGTCCCTATCGTTACGACATATGGAGATTTCGAATCAAAAGCAAAATCAGACAGGAAAGAGGTATTTAGCTTCATAGAAAGTGAACTGAAAGAATGCTTGCCAAATTTGAGCACTATTGTTGATAAATCTACATACGGTTACCCAACACAATATATGGCATATGCATTACTTGCCAAATTATATCTAAATGCAGAATACTATACCGGAACAGCTCGTTACAATGACTGTATTTCAGCCTGTGATAATGTAATCAACTCATCTAAATTTGCGTTGGAGCCTGCTAGTACATATCTAAAAATGTTCTATCCTGATAATGGTCCTCAAATGAAGGAATTCATATTCGCCATTCCATATAATCCGTCATATACATCGTTGAGTGGTACTAATGGTCAGATGTATCATGCTCGGTATGATGTGCCTCGTTCTGAAAAAGCAAAATTTGGATTGCCTTTTACTCCAAGTTCAGCTGAATGTACATTGCCTGAGTTTTATGCGAACTTTAATGATCCTAATGATGTACGTAACGGACAATGGTTAACCGGATTGCAATATATGAATGATGGTGTTACGCCTGTAACGGTTACTACTACTAAAAAAGGCTATAATCAATTCTATACCGGATCTGATGGAGACGCAAGCTATACTTATCAGGTGAACTTAACTCCAGATGTGATTCTTCGTCAAGATCCTAACATGTTTGACTGTGGTAATGATGAGATTTCATGGAATATGGGCTACCGTAACATTAAATTCTATCCGGATGCTACTTCCACTTCCCGTAATCAAAATAATGATGAACCAGTATTCCGTTATTCAGACATTATTTTGATGAAGGCAGAAGCAATTCTACGTGGAGGGACTGCAACATTAGGTCAGACTGCTTTATCTTTGGTGAATACTCTTCGTGCGAACAGAACAACTTCTACCGCCTGGACAAGTGTGTCTTTGGAGGATATTTACAAAGAAAGAAGCCGTGAATTTGCGTATGAAAATTGGCATCGTAATGATATGATTCGTTTCGGAAAATACGAAGGCAAATGGGGTTTTAAAACCAATGCTGAAACCTATCGCCGCATTTTCCCAATACCAACTGGAGCATTGACTAAAAATCCGTTGCTAGTCCAAAATCCAGGTTATTAATTAAATAGTTAATTTGGAAAAGCCCTGAAAGTTGAATATTCTGGCTTTCAGGGCTTTTTATTCTTTTTCCGACTATTTTCCCCTAACTTTGTTACGTTTTGTTTGTGTTTCCAAAAATGTTTATATCTTCTAATTAAGACTGTTGATAAAGCCAGCAGTCATAACCTACTAAATTTTTTCTTTTATGAATACCCCCCAATTTCCTCCTACGACTCGCCTTTTGTCGTTGGATGCGCTACGTGGCTTTGACATGATGTGGATCATCAGTGGAGAAATCATTTTTCACGCTTTGGCGAAGGCTTCCAATATGCCTCTTTTCGGCTGGATGTCCGATCAGTTGCATCATTCCACCTGGAATGGATTTACCTTTTACGACATGATTTTCCCGCTGTTCATTTTTATTGCCGGCGTATCTATGCCTTATTCCATGGGCAAACAACTCGAAAACCCGTTGGAGAGTAATTTCCAAAAAACTAAAAAACACATTCACCGTTCACTCGTTAAACGGACTCTCATTCTTATCGTTTGTGGTATGGTAGTGAACGGACTTCTCAAATGGAATGATTATGAACAGACCCGTTTTGCAAGCGTGTTGGGGCGTATTGCCCTATCGGGTTTCTTTGCAGGAATTATTTTTCTCAACTCTAAATTACGCACGCAACTCATTTGTTTTTTCGGTTTATTGCTTGGTTATTGGGCCATTATGATGCTGATACCGGTACCGGGGCATGGAGCAGGTGTATTAACCCCCGAAGGTAATCTGGAGGGATATATTGATAGATTATTTTTACCGGGAAAACTTCACCGGATTGTTTACGATCCCGAGGGTTTATTATCAACGATTCCTGCTGTTTGCACTTCGCTGCTTGGCGTTTTTACCGGGCGATTTCTCCGAATGAATACTCCTAAATGGACAATGTTCAGCAAAAGTATCGTTATCTTAGTGGCCGGAATTCTTCTATTGGTTATTGGGCTGTTGTGGAATAACGTTTTTCCTGTTAACAAATCCATGTGGACCAGCTCTTTTGTTTGTGTTGCAGGAGGTTGGAGTCTGATACTTTTATTTGTGTTCTACTTTATTATAGATGTAGTTGGACTAAAAAAATGGGCAATGCCTTTTGTGTGGATTGGAATGAACTCAATTCTAATTTATATGGCTGCTCATGGAGTGGTGAATTTTGAATCGACTGCTTCTTTTTTGTTTAGTGGAATTATAAAAAATGCTCCCGAACTTTGGCAACCTGTTTGGTTAGGAGCGGGAATATTGTTAATTCAACTTACTTTGCTCTACTTTCTGTACAAGAAAAAATGGTTTTTGAAAGTTTAATATTATTAGAATATGTATTTACATAAATCAATATTGACATTTGTTCTTTCTGCAGCAGTTACACTTTCGTACGCGCAATTGGACAAGAGAGTTTCAGAAAATTTGTTGCACCGCATTTTGCCAAAACATGCCAATCAATTTGTGATTGAACAGATTGGCACTTTAAGTAAAGATACTTTTCAGGTTTCGAGCCGGAATGGGAAAATTGTACTTGCAGGCAACAATGGAGTAAGCATTGCTTCGGCACTGTATTATTACCTGAATGAATACTGTCATTGCCAGATAACCTGGAATGGTAAAAACCTTAATTTGCCTGCAAAATTACCTGTAGTTCCCGCAAAAATCAAAAAGTCGTCGCCCTACGAATACCGTTATTATCTGAACTATTGTACCTACAATTACAGCATGAGTTGGTGGGATTGGCAGCGCTGGGAAAAAGAGATTGACTGGATGGCATTACATGGTATCAATATGCCGTTGGCTATTACCGGCGAAGAGTACGTGTGGAACGAAGTGTACAAAGAAATGGGATTTACCAACGAAGAACTAAGCACATTCTTTTGCGGACCATCCTATTTTTCCTGGTTTTGGATGGGAAATCTTGACGGTTGGGGTGGTCCGTTACCTCAAAGCTGGATGATAAGCCACAAAGACCTTCAATTAAAAATTTTGAAACGGGAACGCGAGCTGGGCATGAAACCTGTGTTGTCTGCTTTTACAGGTCATGTTCCGGCAGCTTTCCGGCAGAAATATCCGAATGCCAAACTCAAGCAAACCAACTGGAACAATGGTTTTTCGGATACCTATATTCTCGATTCTGAAGACCCGTTGTTTGCCCAAATTGGAAAGAAATATCTCGAAAAGCAAACGGAGATTTTCGGAACCGACCACTTGTATTCTGCCGATACCTTTAATGAAAATGAGCCTCCGTCTGACAACCCGGAATTCCTTTCAAAACTTAGTACTCGGGTGTACGACGGTATGCGTCAGGCCGACCCCAAAGCAGTGTGGGTGATGCAGGGCTGGCTTTTCTTTAGCGATCGGAAGTTTTGGCATGCACCGCAAATAAAGGCATTGTTGGATGCTGTTCCCAATGATAGAATGATTATTCTGGATTTGATTACAGAATATGAACCCGTATGGAAACGTACCGAAGCATATTATGGTAAACCGTGGATTTGGAATATGCTGCACAATTTTGGTGGAAATATCAGCCTGTTTGGACAAATGGAAGCAGTTGCATCACAACCGGCTGCTGCACTTAATGATGTACAATCGGGTAAGCTCAAAGGAATTGGTCTGACTATGGAAGCCATTGAGCAAACTCCGGTACTCTATGAATTGATGACTGCAAATACCTGGCGTACAACTCCAATCAACCTTGATCAATGGTTAAGTAAATACATTCGTAACCGTTATGGAAAAGGAACAACGAAATCAAATGGTGATATGCTTAAAGCCTGGTTGACATTGAAAAACACTGTTTACAACGGAAAAGAAATACGTGATGGAGCAGAATCAATTCTCACCGGTCGTCCGACTATGGATTCGGCTACCCGATGGACGAAAACGAAACTAAATTACGAACGAAGGAAACTTATTCCGGCGTGGGATTTATTCATTAAATCGTCGGCTACTTATGGTAAAAGTGATGGTTTTCAGTATGATATTGTTGATCTTACCCGGCAGGTGTTGGCAAATTATGCACGTCCGTTACAAGTAAAATGGGTAAAAGCATACGAAGATAAGGACTTGACTTCGTTTAAGAAATATAGCAATCAATATATCGAATTGATTGACGATATGGATAAATTACTGGCTACCAGAAAAGACTTTCTGTTGGGGAAATGGATTGCAGATGCCCGACGATGTGGCACTACAGATGCCGAAAAAGCACTCTATGAGCAAAATGCCCGTAACCTGATTACACTTTGGGGAGATGCAGATAGTCCGCTACACGAGTATTCCTGCCGACAATGGAGTGGACTGATGACCGATTTCTACAAAGTACGTTGGCAAGAGTTCTTTGAAGCAACAGCTTTGGCAATGGAAGCTGGTAAACCGGTAGATGTCGAGTCTTTTGACAAGGAAATAGCTCAATGGGAATGGAAATGGGTGAATACGCAGAAGAATTTTCCTTCTGAACCAACGGGCAATAGCGTTCAGATGGCTAAGCTGCTTTACAAAAAATACAGAAATAAAATATAGCGTAATGTTATGAAAATCAAGAGCCTTTTTGTATTCCTTTTGTGCTGTTTCACTGTTGTTTCGACAGATGCTCAGTCGATAACCCGCATGGGAAGCACCGATGCAAGTTGCTTTGATGCTGATTGGTTATTTAATCGATATGGTTTGCAAGCCGATGGAACCACGAAAGCAGAACCGGAAAATCTACAGACAACTGGATTAAATGATGAAGCCTGGCAAAAGCTCAATTTACCGCATGACTGGGCTATCACCGGTCCTTTTCGCATAGAATTAGCTGGCGAAACAGGTAAACTTCCTTACAAAGCTATTGGTTGGTATCGTAAGCATTTCACGATGCCCAAAGCGGACAAAGGAAAACAGATTTATCTGGATTTTGATGGTGCTATGGCTTATGCAAAAATCTGGCTCAACGGACATTACATTGGTACCTGGCCATACGGTTATTCTTCGTTTCGCATGGACTTGACACCGTATTTGAATTTTGGAGGAAGCAATGTGTTGGCAGTTTGTCTGAATACTGAAAAATGGGATTCGCGTTGGTATTCGGGAGGAGGCATTTACCGTCATGTGTGGATGGTGAAAACGACACCGGTGCATGTCGCTCATTGGGGTACTTATATTACAACACCAACCGTAAGAGATTCAGTGGCAAGCGTGAAGCTGCGGGTAACTGTTGATAATAAGACTAATAAATCGGTTAAAGCTATTGTTAAGACTGATATTTTTGAAATAAATAAAGATGATGTTATTGGAACTAAAGTAGCCTCGTTTGAACCGTCAAAAATCAGGTTTGCGCAAAATGGAATTATCGAAACAACACAGCTGGCTACCATTTTAAACCCAAAACGTTGGGATATAGTTTCCCCAAATCGTTATCTGGCTCAAACAACGATTCTTGTAAATGGCAAAATAATAGATACTTATAATACTCCATTCGGAGTTCGGACACTTGAATTCACTGCCCGCAAAGGTTTTTATCTCAATGGACGTCGGGTACAGATTCAGGGAACCTGCAATCACCACGATTTGGGAGCTTTGGGCGCTGCGTTCAACGTGAACGCTCTTCGTCGACAGCTGTCGTTGCTGAAAGAAATGGGCTGTAATGCCTTGCGCACTTCACACAATCCTCCTGCGCCTGAATTATTGGAACTGGCAGATAAAATGGGATTTTTGCTCATGGATGAAGCTTTCGATTGTTGGAAAACAGGAAAAAGGAAATCGGACTACAATCTATTGTATGACGAATGGCACGAAAAAGACCTGAAAGCTATGATTCACCGGGATAGAAATAACCCCTGCGTATTTATGTGGTCTATCGGCAACGAAGTGCGTGACCAACGAGTGCCGAGCATTACCAGAGAATTAGCCGATTATGTGCGTTCCATTGACCCGACCCGACCTGTAACGAACGGTTACAATCACCCCGATGAGGCTCGTGAAGCCGGTGCACCTGTATCGATGGATGTTATCGGGATCAATTATTTCTTTGGGTTGCAGGCCAAGTGGGATGTAGACCCTCGTTACATGCATATTCCACAAATTGGTACTGAGACTTCTTCCTGCGTAACTTCGCGTGGCGAATATTTTCTCGACGACAATGGAAAAGAGAACCAATATGTCAACTATCAGATATCTTCGTACGACATTGCTCATCCCGAATGGGGCTGCAATCCAGATACTCAATTTGCTACTAATGTAGTTCTTCCGCACTTTCTGGGCGAATTTGTGTGGACCGGATTCGATTATCTGGGTGAACCAACGCCATATAATTCCGACGAAACCATTTTGCTGAATTTTAGTGCCGATTCGGCAAAACAAAAAGAGCAGCAGAAAAAACTTGATGAGTTTAAAAAGAATCCAGTGCCTTCGCGCAGCAGTTACTTTGGCATTATTGATTTGGCCGGTTTCCCTAAAGACCGCTACTATTTGTACCAATCGCAGTGGCGACCTGATTTTCCGATGGCGCATATCCTGCCACACTGGAACTGGCCCGAAAGAATCGGTAAAATTACACCTGTTCATGTGTATACATCGGGAGACGAAGCAGAATTATTTATCAATAATAAAAGTCAAGGACGAAAGAAGAAAATTGAAGGAATTACTTTCCGACTGGTTTGGGACAGTGTTAGATACGAACCCGGAACTGTGAAGGTAATTACATACAAACAGGGTAAACAATGGGCTACCGATGAAATAAAAACAACCGGCGAACCGACAAAGCTTACACTTACAGCTGATAGAAATGTCATTAAAAATGATGGTTCGGATTTGAGTTATATAACCGTCACAATTAAAGATAAAAACGGATTGACAGTTCCGCGGTCGCATTCCGAAATAAGTTTTGAGCTGGAAGGTGCAGGAGAAATTGTAGCTACAGACAATGGAGATGCAACAAGCTTTGTCCCTTTTCAAAGTCACACGCGTCAAGCATTCAACGGATTGGCATTAGTAATTGTAAAAGCAAAAAAGGGCGTAAGCGGAAATATAATTGTAAAAGCAAACTCGGAAGGATTAACCGGCGGTAGTGTAATTCTCACAACGAAATAAAACATAGTAATAAATTAAATTATTTAATATGGAAACTAAAAAATATATTACAGAAAGCAAAGTAGAATTGTTTTTTGAAAAACAATTCAAAAATCCGCTAATCAAAAAATCAGATGAAAAAATCAAGGCTATAGTAGTGGAAAACTATATTAACCTGGGCCAAATTACAGCACTGCGTTTCTTAGAATGGGTTGCCCTTAATCCCGGTGGAGTTGTAGCTCTGCCAACAGGAAAAACGCCTGAGTTTTTCATTAAATGGATGAAGTATTACCTTGAAAATTGGGATACAGAAATCAAAACCGGACTGCTCCATAAAATTGGGCTGGACGAAACCTTGAAGCCTGATTTCAAATCGCTTTACTTTGTTATGATTGACGAATTTTTCCCGCTTTGTCCATTGCACGAACGATCGTTTAATTATTTTGTGAAAAGGTTTTATATCGACGGGTTTGGATTTGATGAAAAAAAGGCACTTTTCATTGATACCTTCAATATTCCTAAAGCCGATCAGGCCTATCTTGATGGCTGTAAAAATATTGCAGAAATTTTTCCTGAAGGAATAATTGACTTGAGTCTTCGGATCAATCATCCTGCGAATGCAAGAGCGGCACTTCAAAAAAAGACTATCAAGTATTTCGATCAATTTTGCGAAAACTATGAAGAAAAAATTCGTAAAATGGGTGGTATCGGCTTCTTTTTGGGTGGCATCGGTCCTGATGGGCACATTGCATTTGATGTGAAAGGCTCAAGTCATCATTCGCATACGCGGCTAACCAATATCAATTACGAAACACAGGCCGCTGCGGCTGTTGACCTTGGCGGTATTGAATCGGTACGTAAAAAAGCGGTTATCACCATTGGGCTGAATACCATCACGCACAATCCAGATGTGGTGGCCATTATTATTGCCGCCGGAGAATCGAAATCTCAGCTGATTGCCTCGGCTATCGAGTCGCAACCTTCATTGGAATACCCAGGAAGTGCACTTCAGAAGCTGGAAAATTCACGGTTTTATTTAACGAAAGGAGCCGCTATAAAACTCCATGAACGCAAAAGAATTGCAATCCTAGAGCAACACAATCCAGATACGAAAACACTTGATAAATTGATTATTGACGGAGCTTTGGAAGAAAATATTTCGTTGCAGGAAATGACTTCCGGGAATTTTAAAACCACCAATCAGTATTTGCTTTTAGCTCAGCAAGTGAGTGGCGAATCGTTAGCTTCATTGGCACAAGCCACTCATAAACGCATTGTAGAAAAGCTCAAAAAAGGTCTTAATCCGCCTATTCAAAGTAAGATATTACACACTGCTCCTCATCACGATGATATTGAGTTGGCATATTTTCCTCTATTGCACCATTTGGTACGGTCTGAACACAACGATAACCATTTTGTGTATTGCACCAGTGGCTTTACATCAGTTACTAACGAATATATCAATAATAATCTGATAGCGCTGAGGAATTTGATTACAAGTGGTAGAATCGAAAAATACCTCGATAGCAAACACCTTTTTGAACAGGATGGTTTCTGGGACGATATCACAGGAACGTTAAATGCCATTGCCAATAAAAACAGCGAAGAACAAAGTGTTTACATTGCTTGCCGGTTGGCTCGCCATTTGGTTCGTTGGTTACATGTAAAAAGCTTGAAAGAACTTTTGCCTACGTTAAATGAAACCATTCAACATCTTTCAACCATCGATCCGGGAACCAAAGAAACGGAAATTGCACAAGTCATTAAAGGCTGGACGCGTGAGTTTGAAGCGGAACTTGTTTGGGAGCATTTTGGAATCGGACTGGACCATGTTTCACACCTTGGACTACAATTTTATACCGGCGATATTTTTGTGGAATATCCTGATCCCGACCGCGATGTAAAACCTATTTTAGATTTGCTCGAAAAGGTTCGTCCTAACATTGTATCATTGGCTCTGGATCCCGAAGGCAGTGGTCCGGATACGCATTTCAAAACGCTGATAGCCATCTCTAACGCTTTGGAAAAATATGTCGAGAAATATCACGTCACCGATTTAAAAATCTGGGGGTATCGAAATATCTGGTCGAAATTCCATATCAGCGATGTAAGCATGATTGTTCCAGTTTCGCTGAATTCGTTTGCTGTGCTCAGTAGTATGTTCAACAATTGTTTTGTAAGTCAGAAATCAGCTTCTTTCCCGAGCTATGAATACGAAGGCCCATTCAGCGATCTGGCACAGCGCATTTGGGTGGAGCAACATCACCAATTGACGACGCTTTTTGGACGTGATTTCTTTTATGATAGCAAATTGCCGCTACTAAAACGTTCGTATGGAGCTATTTATTTAAAGGAAATGACTTATAAAGAGTTTTGCAACGAAATAGAATTTATAAAAGGGATGATTGATACCAAAAAGGGATTGAAAGAACTCAAATAAGTTGAATCATGAAGTTAAACGCTAAGAAGTTGTTTCTCCTGCTGATATTGTTTTTCTGTAACAGCATAGGGCTTTTAGTTGTGGCCCAGTCCGTTGTAATTGATAAGACAGCATACCGTTTTTTCATTGTTTCGGATATTGGACAAAACGGATATTATAAGCAGAAGGAAGTAGCCAATACCCTGGGTAATATGGCTCAAAGTATTCGTCCGAAGCTTATCATAGCAAGTGGCGACACATTTCATTACAATGGCGTGCGAAGTACCTCAGATCCTCTCTGGACAAGTAATTTTGAAAGTATCTACACCAATCCCTGGTTGTTGGTCGATTGGTTTCCGATACTTGGAAATCATGAGTATCGGGGGAATACGCATGCAGTGATTGATTATAGTCGGATAAGCCGCCGTTGGAATATGCCTAGCAGGTATTATACTTTTGCTGTGAAAATCGACTCGGTCAATAGTCTCCGTTTTGTAATGATAGATACACCACCTTTTATGAGTGAATATAAAAAGCTGCCCGATCAGTATCCCGATATATTAAAGCAGAATACCAAACAGCAACTGCAATGGCTCGATAGTGTTTTGTTGGCTTCCACCGAAAAATGGAAAATTGTGATTGGGCATCACCCTGTTTACTCGACCGACTCATTGCGGGGCAAAAATACCGAATTGCAGGAACAACTCGATCCGGTTCTAACGAAACACAAGGTGGATTTTTACTTCTCCGGACATATTCATATTGCACAGCATATTCAAAAAAATAATATAAACTATGTGGTGAGTCCATCGGGTTCGCTAGGTGTAAATACAGGGACATTTCCCGGGGCCAAATTTATAAGTCACTCCGAAGGTTTTACGATTTGTACAGTAAAAAAAGATTATTTCGAATTCATTTTCGTTAACGAAAACGGAAAAGAACTGTATAAGTATAAAAAGTCAAAATAAAAATTACGCAAAATAACCAATTGATATTCAAATATTATGAGAACCTCTTTTTTTACAGGATTATTTCTTCTTATGGTCGCTTCTGCCATTGGACAGTCGAAAACAATCAATATCATTGATTTGGGAGCTAGATCAAGTAATACCACCGAAAATACGGCAATTATTCAAAAAGCCATTGATGAAGTATCAGCTGCAGGTGGCGGTACTGTTGTGATTCCACCGGGACAATTTGTAACAGGTGTGCTCACTATGAAATCGAATGTGAATCTGCACCTCGAAAAATATGCGGTATTGGCAGGAAGCACCCGACGGACTGATTACGGACCATCATCGCAGGCGTCAGCACTTTTAATTGCGGATAAAGCAACCAATATTTCGATTACGGGCAAGGGAATGATTGATGGACAGGGAGAAGCATTATTGAAAGATATTTACGTGATGCTTCATGCCGGAACACTTCAGGACAAAGAATGGCAGACCGAAAATCCATGGCATCAGGTTCGTCCCGAAGAAGAGAATCGTCCCAAAATAATCAATTTCAATAATTGTGATAAAGTAACGATAAAAGGAATTACGCTTCGCAATGCACTTTGTTGGGTACATCGCTACAACAAATGTTCTAATATCTTGATGGATAGCATAGAAGTTGAGAGCAATGTTTTCTGGAATAACGACGGAGTTGATTTCGTTGATTGTAAAGATGTGAAACTCACCAATAGTTTTTTTAATTCGGACGACGATGGAATTTGCCTGAAATCGGAAGACAGGAATAGCCGTTGCGAAAATATCTATGTTTCGAACTGTGTGGTACGTTCCAGTGCCAATGCTGTAAAACTTGGTACGGCTTCCTGGGGTGGTTTTAAAAACATCACTATAAAAGATATCAAAGTATTTGATACTTTCCGCTCTGCCATTGCCATCGAATGCGTGGATGGTGGAATACTCGAAAATATTGATGTGAAAAACATAAAAGCTACCAACACCGGAAATGCCATTTGCATTCGTTTGGGGCATCGTAATAAAGATTCGGTATCAAGTCAACTCCGTAATGTACATATTGCCGATATGGAAGTAGAGGTGCCGAAAACAAAACCGGATATTGGTTACAATATGGAAGGCCCTGCAAAGCGATATCCACACAATGTTTTCCCATCATCAGTAACCGGAATTCCCAGACATCCTGTTCAGAACGTGCTGATTGAAAACGTAAAAATAATTTATCAGGGTGGAGCCGACCGCAAAGTTGCCTGTTTCGGAATGGATTCATTGCAAAAAGTTCCCGAATGTATTGACGGTTACCCTGAATTTTCCATGTTTGGCGAGTTACCTGCCTGGGGTTTTTATATCAGGCACGTAGAAGGTTTGCAAATGAAAAATATAAGTATCAGCTTTAAGGACGAAGATTTCCGTCCGGCAATGGTTTTTGACGACGTGAAAGAATTGAATCTAAATAGTGTAGATATTCCTACTGCAAAGGAAATGCCTGTTCTCGTATTAAAAAACGTAAAAAAGCCAGTATTGGAACAAGTAAATTTAGCGGGAGATAACAAAAAGGGAATTCTTGTTTTAAAGAAATGAATAAAAAATCAGTACTATTCTTTTTGTTTTTAGCTATTTTCGGGTTCGGGTACGCTCAACGACCGGTTGATCTGGTGTATCCGCAACTCGATGCTGCTCATGGGCGCTGGTTTTATTTTTCATCGGCTTGCCTTCCGTTTGGTATGGTAAGCCTTTTCCCCGACAATGTAATTGCCGAAGATTGGGACGGCGGTTATCGTTACAGCGAAGATACTATTCGCGATTTTAGTCATATTCATGAGTGGCAGCTTTCAGGTGTGGCGGTTATGCCGGTCACATTTTCAAAGCAGGAAATCCCGGCCTTAATGAATAATTATGCTTCAAGGTTTTCTCATAAAAATGAAACGGTTTGCCCCGGGTACCACTCAGTCGTTCTTGACAGGTACAAGATCAAAGCAGAACTGACAGCCACAAACCGTGTAGGCGTACACCGGTATTCTTTTCCAAAAGAAAAAAGCCATGGGGTTATCTTTGAATTGGGCGGGCACCTCGGCCCCTGCGATATCCCGGAAGGAGGTTTTAAGCAAATCAATAAGTATGAAATCAGAGGATATATGGTCAATGGTTCAACCATTCGGAGAGTTAAACCTACTCCGGTCTATTTCACAGCGGTTTTTAATTCTCCAATAAAAAAGGTTTTTCTTCAACAAGCAGGTAAAATACAAACTGATCTGAGAGAATGGAACGGTAGCAATGGAAAAATTCTGATTGAATTTGAAAACAGACAGGAACCATTTTTAATGAAGGTGGGACTGTCGTTTACCAGCGAAGAAGGAGCTGCCAATAATTTACATGCTGAAGTTCCGGCTTGGAATTTCGATCAGATAAAAACCGCTGCAGGCAATCGATGGAACAATATGCTTTCGCGGATAAAAGTGGAAGGTGGAACAGAAATACAACAACGTCGCTTTTATACCGATTTGTGGCATGCATTACAAGGTCGCCGCATGCTGAATGACGTCGATGGTAAATATGCCGATTGCACTGGAATTGAGAAGATTGTGCGTCAGTTAGCTCTTAACAAACAATCTATTCCAAAATTCAACATGTATAATTCCGATGCATTTTGGGGAGCACAATGGACCATCAATACCTTGTGGCAACTGGTTTATCCCGAGATTGCCGAGGACTTTTGCAATTCATTTCTCGAATATTATAAAAATGGTGGTTTAATTCCCCGCGGTCCATCGGGTGGAAGTTACACGTATGTGATGACAGGAGCTTCAAGTACGCCATTTTTTGTGGCCGCATGGCAAAAAGGGATTCGTGGATTTGATATCAAGAAAGCTTACGAAGGATTAAAGAAAAACCACATGCCGGGTGGAATGATGAGTAAAATAGGTTATGAACATACTACCAGCAAAGGTGGAGGTTTAGAGTACTATATCAACAAGGGCTATGTTCCTTATCCTCTTTCGGATACTATTTACGGAATGCATCAGGATGGTGCTGCCATTACCCTCGAAAATGCTTATCAGGACTGGTGTCTGGCTCAACTGGCAAAATTGCTTGGTAAGACCGACGATTATAGCTATTTCATAAAGCGGTCGGATAATTTTAAAAATCTTTACCACGAACGATTTATGACACCCAGAGACAAAAATGGAAATTGGCAATCGCCTTTTGATCCCTTGGAAAATAATCATGGATTTGAAGAGGGTAACAGTGCTGAATACACATGGTTTGTTCCGCATAATTTACCCGGTTTGTTTTCACTAATGGGTGGAAACGATTCGGCCACCGTTCGATTAAATAAGCAATTTGAGCTTACGCAGCCTTTTCGGTTTTGCAATGAACATCCTGAAATTCCGGATCAGGCTGTGGCTGAATTTGCCGGGCAAAAAAGCTCAGCTCAGCGGAAATATGTAAATAATGAACGAACCTGGGTGAATTACTCCAATCAGCCGGGTATTCAGATGGCTTTTATTTTTAATTACACCGGAGCACCCTGGCTTACTCAATATTGGAGCCGAATCGTAGTGGATAGTGCATATAGCAAACTGTCTCCTTATTATGGCTACAATGGCGACGAAGATCAGGGTCTGATGGGTTCGTTAAGTGTACTTATGAAGTTAGGCTTATTTCAAATGACCGGAGGGTGCGACGAAAATCCGCGCTATGAATTGGGTAGTCCATTGTTCGACAAAGTCACCATTGCATTACAACCGGAATATTATAAATCAAAAGAATTGATTATTGAAACGGAAAATAATAATCCTTCATCGCCCTATATCCAGTCAGTCAAATTAAATGGAGATCCATTGCAAACTTTTTATTTCAATCATTCCGACATTAATTCGGGAGCTCATTTAGTAATCAAAATGGGAAAAGAACCGAATAAAAACTGGGGCAAATAAATAACACAAATCTATCATGAATTCGATCCTGAAAAAATCATTGCTACTGTCATCTTTCGTCCTTGCCGGCCATTCTCTGTTTGCCCAGCGTTATTCTTCCTACATCGATCCGTTTATTGGTTCTGAGAAAAAAGGGAATGTGTTTATCGGGCCTTCCTGTCCGTTTGGAATGGTAAAACCCGGTCCCGATTGTAGCAAAGCATCCAACAGCGGTTATGTACCTGATACTACTCAGACCATCTACGGTTTTAGTCAGGTGCATGTAAGCGGAACAGGCGGCGGCCCAAAATATGGTAATATAGCTGTTATGCCATTCTCGGGCGATTTTGAATGGACAAAACATGAGTCGCAGAGAGCAAAAGAAATGACGAAAGTTGGCTATTACAGCGTTTTGTTGAAAAAATGGAATATTCGGGCAGAAATCACGACTTCGCCCAAGGTGGCTTTTTACCGCTTTGTATTCAGCAAGAAGGATAAAGGTATTAAAATTGATTTAGGCGATTTTCTGGGAGAAAAGTCCATTCCCGACTCACGTGAAGCACAGCAATTTGTTGGTTCTGAAATTCAGATTTTATCCAATACCGAAATTAAGGGTTACAGCCGGATTAAGGGAGGTTGGAATAACGGAGCTGCCTATACGGTGTACTTTCATGCCACCTTTGATAAACCATTTGAAAATTTCGGCACATGGAAAGGGCAACAGTTCTTCGCAGGACAAAGCTCTCAGTTTGATTCTGGAGAAAAAACAGGTGCTTTACTTTCTTTCGACTCCAATGTTTCAGATACCATTCAAATGAAAATAGGTATCTCATTTGTAAGTGCATTGAAAGCCGGACAAAACCTGGACAATGAAATTCCCCACTGGAGTTTTCAGAGAACCTTGCAAGAAACGCAGAACAAATGGGAAACTCTGATGAAGAAAATCGATATTTCATCTGATGCAACTCACGATCAAAAGGTAATGTTTTACACGGCTTTGTACCACACGCAACTTATGCCGGTGGATCGTACCGGCGAAAATCCACTCTGGACATCTAATCAACCCTATTACGACGATTTCTATGCCATTTGGGACACCTATCGTTCTTCACATCCTTTACTGACGCTCCTTACTCCTTTGCGTCAGGTAGATATTGTAAACGCCATGCTCGATATTTACAAACGCGACGGTTATTTGCCCGATGCCCGAAGCGGAAACTTTAATGGTCGCACGCAGGGTGGTTCAAATGCCGAAGTGATTATAGCTGATGCTTATGCAAAAGATTTAAAAGGAATTGATTATTCGCTCGGACTTCAGGCCATGCTAAAAGATGCCACTGTTCCCCCCGGAGGCAACGAAGAAAAAGAAGGTCGTGGCGGACTGACTGACTACAATACCCTGGGTTATGTTTCTACCCGGTTTGTACGCTCAGGCAATCGGACAGTTGAATATGCTTATGATGATTATTGTCTCGCTCAAGTTGCAAAAGGATTGAACAGAATGGGAGAATACCGTCGGTTTATGACGCAATCCGAAAATTGGAAAAACCTTTGGCGCGATATTGAAGATAATGGTTCAAAAGGATTTATAATGCCCAAAGACCCTGCCGGTCGTTGGGTAGATAGTATTCCGTGCGATGTGTATAATGGACAAATAAATTACGTCCGTTATTCTCCTTTGGCTCAGGATTGGCCTAATTGCGTATGTTGGTGGTGCGGATTTTTCTATGAAGCCAGTTCGTGGGAGTATTCTCTGTTTGTACCGCAGGATGTTCCCGGATTAATAGAAAAATCGGGAGGAAATGAGGCATTTTTAAAACGATTGAATACGCTTTTCGACAAAGGTTTCTACAACGTAGGAAATGAACCTTCTTTTCTTACATCCTGTCTTTATCACTGGATTGGTCGACCCGATTTAAGCAGTCAGCGCACCCGACAGATTATTGACAATAACTACGATGCTACCCGTGGAGGCATTCCGGGCAACGACGATTCCGGAGCCATGTCGTCCTGGTTAGCGTTTCACATGATGGGATTTTATCCCAACGCAGGTCAGTCGTATTATCTGATAACTTCTCCCTATTTTAAACAAACAGTCATTCACCTAGAGAATGGAAAAGACTTTAAGCTGATAGCCAAGAACCTTTCTGATAAAAATGTATTTATAAAATCGGCAACATTAAACGGGAAGCCATTTAATCAGGCATGGATTGAGCACAAAGATATTGTGACTGGTGGAGAATTGATATTCGAGATGAATTCGAAACCATCTAAAAGTTGGGGTGTTAGTATTTTTCCTCCTATTGCTAACTGACTCTTTTGATATAGCGTTGAAAAATAATCTAAAAAAAAAGCTGCCTTCATAAATGAAAGGCAGCCTTTTTTTATAATCTAAGTGCATGAATTTAGATCGAATTAGCATTCCATCGGGTACTTATCCAACCGTTCTGTTGGTCTTTTTTCAGGAAAGTCCATGCT
>DAIQOQ010000016.1:0-2185 GCA_036787795.1 Paludibacter sp.
TATTTATAAACCATATAAACGGCCACGCCCAGCAGAAACACAGCGTATATTTTTTTGAAGAGACCCGACGGTAATTTGATGGCCAGCTTTGTTCCAAAAAAGACCCCACCCAAAAGGCCCAGCGCCATAAGTCCCGCATACACCCAATTCAGGTATCCGCCTTCGGCATATACAATCACGCTGGGTAAGCCTACGGGCAGTTGCAAAGCAGCCAATGACGTAGCCGAAGCAGCTTTTGGATTATAGTGGAAAAACTTGATGAGTATAGGTACAATGATTAGTCCACCGCCTTTGCCAAACAAACCGGCAATGACTCCGGCCAAAATGCCCACGGCAACATAAATCCAAAATGCACGTTGAATGCGTTCTCCATCAACAGTATTTTCGGGTTTTGCATGCTTCTTGCCCCGAATCAGTTTCGGAATATCCAGATAACCTACCGCCACATAAAGCAAAAAGGCTGCATACAGTTTCGACAGCACTTTTACATCCACCGATACAGCCAGTTCGGCACCAAAAAATGAACCAGCCAGCAGCCCTACCGACAACCAGAGCGATTCCTTGATGTTTATATAACCTGCTTTATAATAGGTTATAACTCCAAACACACCAACAGGCAATAACATGGCAGCCAATGATGTGGCATTGGCATTCAACATGTCCATCCCAAAAATAGCAATCAAGGTAGGAACCATAATAACCCCACCGCCAATACCAAATAAACCGGACATCACTCCGGCTATAAGTCCCAGTATCAGTATTCCAATTTCAATTCCCATAACTAAACATTTAAATCTTTTTTACGGCGCAAAATTACTTTTATTTATCGACATGCTAAACTAATATTTTCAATAAATGAACAAAAGACCATAAACCCTCAAAGGGCTAAAAATAAATAAATTGACTTTTTGCTATTTTTTTTCCATATATATTTGTTTTTAAAATTATTTTCTCTATTTTTGTCACCATGTTTTAAGACTCATGTCGTCAGTAAACTCCTGTTTGAAGGAGCATAGATGTGAGCAAATAACAGATTGAAGTTACCGGGAAAGAGGAAAACAGCTCTTTGCATCGTTCATCAGCCATCGAAAACCGGCCAAAAGTTATCAGGAACGTTTCAGCTAACGCTGAAAGTCTCTCGTAACCCGTAGGCAAACTTTCAGCATGTGCTGAAACCTTCCCTACACGCGTAGGCAGATCGTCAGCAATAGCTGAAACCTTGTCGAAGTTCGTAGGCAAACCGTCAGCCGTAGCTGAAACCTTGCCGATAGGCTACGAGCAACTTTCAGCCTAAATTGCCTCCCTCCCACTTACAAACGTATGGTTTAACGCGAAAACCACACTGTTCATTTTATGCCTTCAATCATTTTTTTAGTATCACTACCTTCAAATTATATACACTAACCAGCTTCCCGCCTAAAAACCCGAAGCAAAAAAATGAAAAAATGAAAATTACACGCACTAAATTGTCAAATCTGCGCAACGAGGAGCACTATCAACTCCTCACTGAATTCAAAGGCTTAGTAATGATTTATAAGCCCGAAGTATTGGACATTCAAGCTCTTTTTGCCACTTTTCTGGTTCTTTACGGACAAGAGGGTGAAGCACTCAACAAAATCATTAAAAGTGTATTTACCCAACAGCTATCGGAAGCAGACCTGCTGCGCGACAACACCATGTATGCATTCCGAAAAAGCATCAAGGGATTTATTGACCATTTTGTGGCCGAAAAACGAAAAGCTGCTGCCAGCATTCAGGTAGTGCTCGATCGGTACAAGCAAATGGAAGTAAAACCTTACGACCAGCAAACGGCATCGACCAACGCCTTGCTGGGTGAGCTGAATGGTAGTCTGGCTCCCGATATCAAAATACTGAATCAGGATGAATGGGTAGTGGAAGTAAAACGGACAAACGATGGATTTGACACCCTGATGAAAAGCCGTGACTCGCAGGAAGCTGCCAAAACAGCTCTGCGGATGAAACAGGTACGTGCCGAGATTGACAAATGCGTAATCAGCATGATTGACCGTATGGATGCACTGATCCTGATCAACGGTGAGACTGTTTATACTCCTTTTGTAAACGAACTGAACCAACGTATGGCCCGTTTCAATACCACCATGGCCATTCGCAAAGGACGCAAAACAAAAGATACCAAAGAAGAAGAAGAAACAACAACAAAATA
>DAIQOQ010000016.1:2285-3565 GCA_036787795.1 Paludibacter sp.
GAAGCAATCATAAACTCTTCGTCGGTAGGAATTACCACTACCTTCACCGTAGAGTCCGGGGTACTGATTACCGCTTCGATGCCCTGCGTTCTGTTGTTGACTTCCTTATCTATTTTGATGCCCATAAATTCAAAAGCCTCACAAACAAACTCGCGCGTAATGCGGTGGTTCTCTCCTATCCCACCGGTAAACACAATAACGTCTACACCACCCAAAGCAGCCATGTAAGAACCTATGTATTTTTTCAACCGGTATTCAAACATCTGCCAGGCCAGTTCAGCCCGTTCGTTACCTTCCACTCTGCCCGTTTCTATATCGCGCATATCCGACGATATACCCGAAATACCCAACATACCACTGTGTTTGTTGAACAAGGTTGAAACAGCCGATGCATCAAGCATTTCTTTTTCCATCAGGAAAGTAACCACACCCAAATCCACGTCGCCCGAACGGGTACCCATCATCAATCCTTCAATAGGCGTAAATCCCATGGAAGTATCAACCGATTCGCCGTTTTTCACAGCAGTAACCGAAGCTCCGTTACCAATATGAGCCGTAATTATTTTGGTGTTGAGATAATCGAGTCCCAGGTATTCACACACTCGTTTCGATACATAACGGTGACTCGTTCCGTGGAAACCATAGCGGCGGATGCCGTATTTGGTATACAACGAATACGGAATGCCATACATATAAGCATAATCGGGCATAGTCTGGTGAAAAGCCGTATCGAAAACCGCTACCTGAGGAACCGAAGGTAACAATTCATTGATAGCGCGTATACCGGCCAGATTGGGTGGATTGTGCAACGGGGCTATGTCGATGCATTCTACAATTTTGTGTATCACCTCGTCGGTAATAAGCACACTGCTGTTGAACTTTTCGCCTCCGTGAACCACCCGGTGACCCACCGCGTCAATTTCTTCCAACGACTTGATACAACCATGTTTTTCGCTGGTCAGTACACCCAGGATATATTCTACAGCAATCTGATGCTCCAGAATTTCACCTTTCAATATCACTTTTTTTCCATCGCGACGAACATGTTTCAGAAAAGAACCTTTCATTCCCAGTTTTTCAACTGCACCGGTTCCCAATTCTTCTTTGCTCTCCATGTCGAGCAACTTATATTTCACTGATGAACTTCCACAGTTCAATACTAATATCTTCATGTTTTCCGTTCCTCCTTATTTGATTATATTTCCAGCTTCGTCATACGTATAAAAACCTTTGCCACGGCTTACACCAAAATGTTTAGCACGATACAAACGCAGCAACAC
>DAIQOQ010000016.1:3665-6414 GCA_036787795.1 Paludibacter sp.
TCGGCAGCCAGATCGGTAACAATAACAGTGGAAACATTGGAAGCAATAATAGCATTTGTCGAAAGTACTTTTTCCAACTGAAGAAATACTTCCTTGCGATGATTTACGCGGCGTTCGCCTGTCTCCTCATCATAACGAATAGCTTCGATAACAAAATCGCAACCACTAAAATCTTCGTATTTGGTAGTACCTGAAACACGCGATAAGATTGCCTTTTTCTCGTTAATCGTCAGACCCCAGTTTTCAATTTTCTTGTCCAGCTTTTCCTCTATACGAGTAAAAGCATTTGCAATTCTGTCTTCAGACGGTTCAAGAAAAACTACTTCCATGCCGTTCATTGCCGCAGTAGTAGCAATTACACTGCCTTCTTTCCCGCAACCAACCACGCCAATACGCGAAAACAAGGTCCGTTTCCGGTTTCGCTTGCTCAGGCCGTAGCGCTCTATTGCTTCAATCATTTCTTCTGCCATATAAAACCCTCCAAACCTCCCTGAAGAGAGGCTATTTAGTTAGTATTTTTTGTTTAAATATATCTATTCCGTCTGATCACTTTTAGAACCAAGCGACTATTTCATTGCCTGATTAGCCGTAATGGTAATCATTCTCACAATATCATCCACAGCACAACCGCGCGAAAGATCATTGATTGGCGCAGCCATTCCCTGTAGAATTGGTCCCACAGCTTGTGCACCCGAGAAGCGTTCCACCATTTTGTAACCAATATTTCCGGCTTGTAAATCGGGGAAAACCAATACGTTTGCATGTCCGGCAATTTTGCTTCCCGGAGCTTTGCTTTGTCCTACCGATGGAACCAACGCTGCATCAGCCTGAAGTTCTCCGTCTATCATCAATTCGGGAGCCATTTCTTTGGCAAGGCGGGTAGCTTCCACTACTTTGTCTACAAATTCATGTTTAGCACTTCCTTTCGACGAAAAGCTCAACATGGCTACACGTGGTTCGAATCCGGCAATTACACGGGCTGTTTCAGCCGTACAAATAGCTATTTGGGCTAGCTCAGGCGCAGTAGGGTTTGGATTTACGGCACAGTCGGCAAAAACCAACAATCCGTTCTCACCATATTGGTGTGTTGGAGTAAACATCAACAAAGCACCGGAAACAACGCTGATACCCGGTAATGTTTTTACAATCTGGAAAGCAGGACGCAGTACGTTGCCGGTTGTATTTTGAGCTCCGGCCAATTCTCCGTCGGCATCACCGTTTTTAATCAGCAGGCAACCCAGGTACAACGGATTTTTTGCCAGTTTTGTTGCCTCTTCCAATGTCATTCCCTTACTTTTGCGAAGTTCGAACAGCAAGTTTGCGTAAACGGGCATCTTTGCATCTGTTTCCGGATCCACAATGGATGCTTCAGCAATATGAGTAAGTTTGTTTTCTGCAGCAATTTTTTTAATCTCAGCCTCATTACCAATTAGTATCAGCTTAGCTGCTTTTTCTTTCAAAATAATATCCGCCGCTTTTAATGTACGAATTTCTGTACCTTCGGGCAAAACAATACGTTGTACGTTTGCCTTGGCACGTGCCATAATCTTTTCTAATAAATCCATTTTGTTGAAATATAATGTGTTGTAGTATTCGGCTAGAGGAGAAAGTCTTCGGGCTGAAAACAATACAAAGATACAGCAAAATTCTATAGTTGCAATGTAGAGATGGCACTTTCTGTCAGATATTTGGGTCAATGTCAATTTATATGATAAATATATCAATTTGTCCCGACAAAATAAGATCATGTATTATTTATCTAAAACTCATACTTAAGCATAAACCTCAGGTCTGTTTTTCGGTTTCCTGAAATGGCTTCATTGCCACTACTGAGCGATTCGCGATTGTCGGCATACACTGTTTGAGCTATTTTAAACCACAATGAAAGATGTTTATTCAAATCATATTTTACGTTCAGATAGTATCGACTCCCCAAACCAAAATACATAGGAATGGAAAAAGCGTATAACACATCCCTTTCATAAGAATAAAAACGGTTTTCGTAGCTCACAGCATCAAAAAACTGATAACGAAAATCAACCTTAAGCGGGATTTTTTGGAAAGCATAACTCACATCCTGCAAAGCATTCATGCCATACGTCCAGTCGGTATCCCCTTGCCTGGATAAATTACCTTCCAACACATTCTTAAAACTAAAATTTTCATACGAATAAGTCAACTGATAACGCAAGGATGTCTTTTGAGCCGGAACCACCACAGGCATCACCACTCCTGCAGTAGAAAGATTGGTTTGTTTATTTTCATATTTAAAGCGCCAATACATGGCAACATTGTTCCGGGGAGCAAAATCAGCATGAAACAAATAATCTTTGCCCACTGAGGGTATATCAATGCCATACTTTGCCCAGGGAAAGCGATAACCATCAGCATACGCTGCAAATTTCCATTTTGCAAATGGCCGGATTTCAGCACCCAGATACAAACCACTTTCGTTATTTATCCTCGAGGTTTCGGCAAAAGAAGACGCATAAAACGTATCGTATTCAGGTGCATAGTAACGCTGCAAAACCACCAACCCAATGCTGGATGCCGGACTGAAAGAACAACCGTTCAATGTAGCCATAGAGCCATTATCAGTCATAGCAGTTTCGCCAAACAAGTTCAGCTTTTTCCAACGATAACGATAAGAAACTCCACCGCTGGTTTGCTTATTACCCGAAAAGTAAAAATAATTATATACCGATTTATCGGGCATCAGTCGACTGTCCAGTTGCGTATGGACAGCAGT
>DAIQOQ010000016.1:6514-10600 GCA_036787795.1 Paludibacter sp.
TATATACCGATTTATCGGGCATCAGTCGACTGTCCAGTTGCGTATGGACAGCAGTCAACCCAAGCTGTAAATTCATATTGGTATAAGTCACATTTCCACCCACAATTTGCTGATTCACCGCATGCTTTTTATTCAACTCATCTGATGTACGATGATAACCGGTTGTTATAATGCTTGAAAATACTCCATTTGCCGTATCACCATCAATCCTTTTATTAGAATAAAAAGCCGAAAGATCAAACTTTCCGAACCTGACCGTTGCTCCACCACCACGAAAAAAATTACTTTCGTCGGTTGAACTATATTTCTTTAATCCTGAACTTCGGGGTATAACATTTAATACATAAGATGATTTTCCCATAACAAATTCAGAATAAAGAACTAATCCTTGCCCAAAACTAGCCCTATAATCACCCAAAACAATAGTTCTAAACTTTCCGAAATTATTTAATTGCGCATGAAATGAATAAAAGTCATAGCCTTTATGGGTTGATCCCCAAAACTGTTCTCCTGCATCTTTTTCGGCAGTAATACCCAATGAAATCCGATCCTTGAAGCGAAAACTATATCTGAGTGAATTATAAAAATCATTCCCCAAATATTTTTTCGAATTACTTTCGGCTGAATTCTCATCTTCTTCCCGCAAGAGCCGGTAACCCTCTTTCGTTTCAAGACCTTTATCCAGTCGAAATAACAATTTATTCTTGCCATACTTCAACAAATCACGCCAATACATTTTCTTATTTACATCAGCGGCTTCACCAACCTTCACAAAAGGCAACATCCGCCGGATATCGGTCATATAAAGACCCTCAATCAACTGAAGCTCGTAAATGGTTTTCATCGCCCCAAACCGATATACATAAGCCTGAATATTCTCAATCTGCATATCAGAAAGAAATGGCAATTTTTCCAATTGTTCACGGGTTGCTTTATTGAGGTTAATCGGGTTTTCAGCACAAAACATCAGATCTTCGAAAAAACTATTGTAATCAACCACCTCGACGGTTTCTGCAGTATATTGTTCGAAAATATCAGCAATAAGTTGCTCAGTGGTAGAAACAGCATCCTGTGCTCTTAATGGATAAGAGCAAACAAGGAAGAACAGCGAATGAACAAACAGGCGTTTCACGAAAGTTCCATTTAAAGTGTGATACCTTATTTTCTAAACCGATATTTAATCGCAGCGATGGTGTTTAATCCCAATAATGGATGTGATTCGCAATTCAAATCCACCAAGAATGCACCGGTTTTAAATCCAGCTCCGAGACACGGAACAAAATAATCGGAACCATAAGCACCCAATTTTATTCTAAAACTTTGCAGCATCTGATAGTCAAATCCGGTAGCAAAGCGATAATCGCTGCTTAGCTCTTTATCAATCTGAGTTCGCCATGTCAATTCCGGTAAAAAGAAATATTCCGTTCCTAAACTGAAAATAGAAGGAATACGTTTTGTTACATATTCTGTTTTAATATTGGCTTGAACAGGATTAAAAGAATGAAAACCCAAACTGAAATTGGACGTGAGCTTTACTGACAAGCCAAACTGAGGCAAAAAAGCACCGTGATAGGAGTTAGATGCCGTGAAATAAGCTGTATAATAATTAAATTGCATGCCCATTGCAAACTTATCGGAGAAATTCCGCGAGAATCCTGCACCAACAAGCATCTCATGATAAAGCGAGTAACCAAAATACGAGAAAGACAAACCTGTATTGATTAAGCTGGAAGGCAAAGCGAATTGAGCAGTTTTGGTTGAAAGCTGCGAGATAAGATATCTGTTTTCGAATTCAATGCCAGCTTCACATTGTTCTGCATAACCCAACATAGCAGGATTATTGAACGCTGTCCAGTTTCGCGTGTCGGCAACCGAAGTTTGCGCAATAGCGTTAGAAGAGGGAATTATATTCGAAATTTGAGAATAGGATTGCTGGCTAAAAGCAACCGTAAGTAAAAAAATGACCTTTTTCATCGCATTCAAAGGTTTTAATAATAAAAAATCCGTAAATACTAGAGTATCAAATTCAGTTTTCAAAAATATCAAAAAGTTATGAATCAACAATAAATTTCAAAAAAAATATTTATCAAAAGCATAAATTTCTTCTATATTCGTTATTCCATGATTAAATATTTAATTTTGCCATTATAAAATCAATCAAAAATAAAATGAAAAATTTAATTTTCGGATTGTTATCCAGACTCCGCGGAAATGACCAACAGATATTTGCTGCAAAAAAACAGGTACGCCAACAAATTCGGAAACTAAAACAAACAATTACTGAGGATGAAAAAAATCAGGAAGCCGATGCCGTATTCTGCAAAATAGAAACATTTCCGGAATTTAAAGCTGCCAAAACCATTCTACTCTATTGGTCAACTCCCTATGAACTACCAACTCACGCGACAATTAGAAAATGGAGTGCGGAAAAACAGCTGATACTTCCAACAATTGAAGGTGATGATTTAATTCTAAAACACTACCTCCCGAACGGGGCGATGAAACAAGGCGAATTAGGCATTTGGGAGCCAGATACAGCTGAAATATATTCCGGAAATGTAGACCTGGTTATTGTGCCGGGAGTGGCATTTGATCACAAAAAGAACCGCTTGGGACGCGGTAAAGGATACTACGATCGATTTTTTAGAAAAAACGAAAATGTTCTGAAAATTGGAGTGGGATTCGATTTCCAGCTACTTACAAAAATTACTTCAACAAAGATGGATGTCAAAATGGATAAAATTGTAACCGCATCGAAAATAATTAAATAAAATTATTTGATTCAACAAAATCATCGACTCTGGTCAATTCCTTTTCACCCTTACGGTAGTAATAAACCAATCCGTATGTCTTGCATTTAATCAACCTAGAGTAAGGTTTTTCATCTTTATACTTGGCTTCTACCTGATTCCAAATATCCAAAATAATCGCATCTCCCTTCTCGCGCAAGCTAACCAGTTCTTCCCAGTTTCTATTCGTGGTATTTTGGTGAAGTTTCTGCGTAGACTTGTATTCTTTAAAAACTTCGTAGTGGACCTTTACCTTGGCTATTGTCGGATTATAAATTGGCAATCCTCCATTTCGTAAACGCTCATTTTCTCCGTCAATAATGCATTTTCCCCAATGAAGTAGCAAAGCTTCAGTACTCAAATCAGGTACTGTATGCACATTGGGATCTAATTGATAAAAAAGCTTATGCTCCTTTTTTATATCGCCACGAATAACCGAAAGATTAAATACCTGAATGAAGTGAGAAATATAAAGTCGGGCATTGTGAACAATTTGTTGGTAACGCTTATTTGCTGACACCTGACTTTCGAGTGTCTGCTGATATTGAATCAGCTGTTTTTCGAAAATATTCAAATAAGTTTTGGCTTCATGGATGGTTTTATAAGCGACAACCTGATCACCATAGTTTTCTTTATCTGCTTGCTGGATGGCCGTACGCAATGAACGCAAGCGAGCCTGATCAGTATTGGGGAGTCGGCGGTATGGCATAACAATTATTTTAGAATTTAAAAACGTTGTGCCGACAAAGATAAAAAAATTAATCGTTTCTAAACATCAATTTCTCTGCTAATTTTCTCAACTCTTGCTTTTTATTGTCCAAAACGGCAACTTTATCTAATTTTGCGATCGCCTTACTATAAAAAAACTGCATCTTATCTTCGCAAATTGTCTTTACGCCAAGTCTGTCAAAAACTGAAGTAACAGCTTTTATCTTCTGTTCCGATAGGTTTTCGTCCGAGTTAAGCAACCAATTATGTAATTCTGTTATATCATCTCCTTTTGCCAATTCAAGGGCATGAATCAACAAATACGTTTTTTTGTTACAGAGAATATCACCTCCTATTTTTTTGCCGAAAGTTTTCTCATCGCCATACACATCAAGTAGGTCGTCTTTCAGTTGGAAAGCCAGGCCAATATTTATCCCGAAGTCGTATAGCAATTGCGCATCTTCCTCTCCTGCTCCACCTATCCATGCCCCGGTTTTGAGTGCGCAACCAAGCAAGACAGCTGTTTTCAACCGAATCATTTCCAGATATTCCTCTGCTTTGACAACTTCCCTGTTTTCAAAATCAACAT
>DAIQOQ010000016.1:10700-23427 GCA_036787795.1 Paludibacter sp.
GGCTTTAAGTATTGCGATGGTGTTTTAGCAATAAACTGGTAAGAAGCTATTTGCATAACATCTCCAGAAAGAATTGCCGTATTATCATCCCATTTTTTATGCACTGTTGGCCGACCTCTACGAACATCAGCCCGATCCATAATATCATCATGAAGCAATGTGAAATTATGAAATACCTCTAAAGCAATAGCTGTATTAACAGCTACCTGTACATCATCTGAAAATAAATCACATGACATCAGCGTCAGTGCCGGACGAATGCGTTTTCCACCCAATGAAAGCACATAACCAATCGGCTCATAGAGGCCGCGAGGCTCTTTATTCCAATCAATTTGATCAATTTCAGTGGAAATTATTTGGGCTATTTCTTTAAAAGTTTTCATGCATAATATTTACTCGTTACAAAAGATTATAACTAGGATAATTCATTTTCAATGATTTCCGTCATTACATTTTTGATATCCAATCCAGCAGCCGCAATCTGTTGAGGAATAAAGCTGGTAGCAGTCATTCCAGGCGTGGTATTCGCCTCTAATAAATTAATCACATCACCTTCTGATATAATATAATCAATGCGAACAAGCCCTTTACAACCCAAAATATCATAAATCGCAGATGTAAGCTTTTGAACACGTTCAGTCAATTCCTTACTAATCCGTGCAGGTGTAATTTCCTGAACCTGACCCTTATATTTAGCATCATAATCAAAAAATTCATTTTCGCTTACGACTTCCGTAATAGGCAAAGCCTGTGATTTAGTCTTAGTCTTATAAATTCCACAAGTAATTTCAATCCCCGACATGAAAGCCTCAATCATAACCTCACTTCCTTCCTCAAAAGCGCGGGCAATAGATGGTTGCACTTGTTCAATACTTTTTACCTTGGTTACTCCAAAGCTACTTCCACCCACATTCGGTTTCACAAAACAAGGAAATCCAATTTTTTCAGCAACTTCTTCGTCTGTAACAGTTTGTCCTGAGCGTAAAACCATAGATTCGGATACTTTTACACCAAAACCTTTTAAATACTGATTACAAGTAAATTTATTGAAAGTAATAGCAGCCGCAAGAACGCCACAGCAAGAATATGGTAAGCCAATGAGATCAAAATAACCTTGTAAAATGCCGTTTTCACCCGGTGTACCATGGATGGTAATATAGGCAAAATCGAAAGTTGTCTTTTCTCCGTTTCGGATAAAACTAAAGTCATTTTTGTCAATAGTAATCTTCTCTTCGTCCGACCATTCTATCTGCCATGTTTTACCTACTATAGTTACAATGAATAAATTGTAACGTTCTTTGTCCATAAATGAATACAATCCTGCTGCACTTTTCAGTGAAACAACGACTTCAGATGAATCTCCACCCGCAACGATGGCAATATTTTTTTTCATAAAACCTTTATTTTAAAAAGAGAGTTTGTTTTATAATTTATTCCTCAGCTAATACTTTTGCATAGTTTCGCCACTTATCAATCAGCTGCTGCATATCATCCGGCAATTCACTTTCGAAATTCATAAATTCTCCTGTCCGTGGATGCACAAAGCCTAAAGTTTTGGCATGTAATGCCTGCCTAGGGCAAATATAAAAACAGTTTTTGACAAATGCTTTATACATAGCTGTCGTATTTCCCTTTAGGATGATATGCCCACCATACCGTTCATCATTAAAAAGGGTATGACCGATATGCTTCATGTGAACACGTATTTGATGCGTACGCCCTGTTTCAAGCCTACATTCCACCAAAGTTACATAAGCCATTCGCTCCAGTACTTTATAATGTGTTACCGCATGTTTTGCCAATGGATTTTCGCCTTCTGGAAAAACGGTGAACAACATTCTGTCACGCGGATCACGAGCTAAAGCACCTACAATAGTCCCTTCGTCTTCCTTCACATTTCCCCAAACCAAAGCTTGGTAACGACGTTGTGTTGTTTTGTTAAAGAACTGTTTTCCTAAATTAGTTTTGGCCTCTTCCGTTTTGGCTATCAAAATCAACCCAGAAGTATCTTTATCAATTCGATGAACCAACCCGATACGAGAATCATTGGCATCAAAATTTGGATTGTCTTTCAAATGCCAGGCAATAGCATTCAGCAAAGTGCCGTCAAAATTTCCAAATCCGGGATGTACTACCAGATTAGGTTGTTTATTTACAAGCATTATTTCGTCATCCTCGTACACGATATTGAGTGGAATATCCTGTGGGATAATTTCAAATTCATTAGGCGGATAAGCTAATACAATAGTTATAACATCAAGAGGCTTTATTCTATAATTTGACTTTACAGACTTACCGTTTACCAAAATATTCCCAGCATCTGCAGCTTCCTGAATACGGTTACGGGAAGTATTAGACATACAGTTTACCAAGTGTTTATCAATACGCACCATGGCCTGACCTTTATCCACAACAAAACGGAAATGCTCGAAAAGCTCTTGCCCCTCTCCTACTCCATCTATTTCATCCTCTTCTATTTCCTCTGAAAAATCTTCTGACACGTTTTGGCAATTATGTAAGTTTTAAAAAAACTGTTCATCAGTTTCCGCTGGTTTTTTATCTTCATCAAAAACTTCATTTAATCTTTTTTTATCTCTGGTAAGATAAATGTCAATCTTGCTACCAGCAGGTAATGAACTACCTGCTGAAGGAGATTGACGATAAACGACATATTCTGACTCATTATTGCCTGAAGGCATCACGTCATATTGCACAGCACCAATAATAAATGAAGCAGCAACTATTTCATCATTTGCCTCATCATACCCCTTACCTTTCAGCATTGGAACCGTTGTACTCGCTTCACCCAAACCATTACCCACAACCAATACCAAAGCACTTCCTTCCGGCACACGAGTTCCAGGCAAAATAGTTCTTCCGTGAAGTTTTACCTCTGTAACTAAATCTTTGTACTCGGAAGGCACGTACTCAACACTGGCAACACTAAGACCTATAGATTGTAACATAGCATCTGCCTGGCGGTATGAAACATCGTCAATTTCAGGTAAAGCTACTTGTCTTACTTTACGAGAATTAATAATAATGTAAACAGGACGATTGGTTTTGATAGTAGAGTTCGGAGCGGGAATTTGATCTATGATTGTTCCTAACTTTTTATCACGAACATAAACTGAATCAATTACTTGAACATATAAACCTTTTTTCGCCAATAAAACCTGAGCTTCTTCAACATACGATCCTCTCAAATCAGGTATAACTTCAACCTCACCATGGTGTGTATAAAAATCCATGCAGAACAGCGCTCCCCACGATAGCACTACTGCTATACCAATGGCAATAAGCACGTTTTTAAGTACAAACCCACCGAAAGTCTCTTTCCAAAATTTTTTTAATTCCATAGTTGATCGAAATTATATGACTTGATTATCAAAGGAATGAACTAAATGAAAAACTGTTTTAATTAGATTCCAAAAATAATCAATTTATTGCTTCATAAGGGCATAAAATAAAAAAAAGTAAAAACTTACTGGAAGTCTTTACTTTCTTTATGCTGTTTTAGCAGATAGATCAGTGTTTGTGACGTGCTTCGTCTGCAACTGAAAGTTTTGATCTACCCTTGGCACGACGGGCTGCTAATACTCTGCGTCCGTTAGCTGTTGCCATTCTTTCACGAAATCCGTGTTTGTTTTTTCTTTTTCTAACAGAAGGTTGGAATGTCCTTTTCATTGCTTTTTTGTATTTTGCGTTATTATTTTCTCGTTCTGAGTTTGGGACTGCAAAAATAGATGTTTTTTTCGAAACTACAAACTGTTGATAACTTTTTCTGTTTGTTTTTCATAAAGTAATTTTTTATTCCATATCATATTCGTATTTAAACTTACTTTAGATTTTATCATTCATATCAATTTTAACTGTAATTTCAGTATCACCACGCTTTAAAAGAAGTACTAGCGGACGTCGACTCGGGGTTTCAAATATCTTGCGAATGTCACCAATCGTCATTAAAAAAGTTTTGATGCCATTTACTTCTAATAGTTGATCATCGCGCTTTACGCCAGCTTTTTCAGCAGGTGAATTTGCCCAAACTTCAAATACTTCTATCAAAGTAAATGCTGTAGTGAGTTGCATCACTTCAATACCGGCAACATTATATGAATATCGTTTTGTAAAATTAGAATTTGGCTTGAAATAAAATTTCATGTTTTCGTAATCAATAAACATATTGAACCGGCTCAATATTTGACTACCAATTGTACCATCACGTTTTGAATTTGTTATTATACCTTTAATCGTTGTCGAATCAGGAAAAGAAACGATAGGATCTTTAAGGCAAAACTCTCCGAAGCAAATCTGAGGAATGTGACCATATTTACCGGTTATTATACCATTCAATCCTTCACCAATAGTCCCCTGTACCCACTTAGGAGGTGCCTGAACTGATTCTTTCGTAAAAGTCTGAAACCATGCATTGAGTTCTGCACCTGTGTCAATGAGCATTCTTGCTTGCTTACGTGTACTATCTGATTTTAAAACTGATAACTCAACAAACATTTTTTGCAACTCGATAAAAATGGGGAGCATTCCATAACCTTTGGGAGCAATAAATGAATCGGAATTATAAAAACGAATTCGTCTGCTTGAATAATCAATTTCAATAGTGTGTCCCTGAAAAAAATCAATTCCTATAAGTCCGTTTATTTTAGTTCCTGTGTGTTTTGATAAATTGAAAACGTCATTATGAAGAACATAAACCGTTTTATTTTCCAGTTTTAATTTACCTGCTTTCAACGTGTTGTAACTACTTGTGTAGGCTTCCAGATGATCACCTCCACCGAGTCCCATCAAATCTTTTACATCCGAGAAATTTAGTGATAGTTTGTCGCCCGGATCCAATTCTGTAATTATGGTATTTCTGATTCCTGAATCTAAAATCAGATTAAGTGGGGATGATTCATTTATTTTTACTGTTACAACCACATAACTCCCTACCATTTCAAAAGGAATGGATGCTATTGGTTTTGATTTGTTTTTTGAAAACAAATTGGCTATAAACAAAAAACATAATGTGAAAAGTATTACTCTCCTCATAATGATATGATTTTTCAATGAGCGAAGATAGCATTTTTTTTATATATATTTATTTGAATAGTCATTATTTGTGTTGAAAATAAGTTATTTGTGAATAAATAGAAAATTTGAATACGCTCATAGCTAAAGATAAATTCAAAATTTAATCGTATTTGATTTATTAAGCTATATTTTTGTAGTGAAATAAAGAGTTGAATTCATATAAACACAAGAAATCATGGACTTAAAAACTCATAAAAAAATAATAGCAGCTCAACGGGCTGAAATTACCGAGTGTCACATTTATACCCGGCTTGCCGAAAGGAGTAAAGATCAAAACAATGCCAAAGTACTTCGAAGAATAGGTCAGGAAGAAAAAAAACATGCTGATTTTTGGAAAACAAAAACCGGATTGGACGTAAAACCTGATAACTGGAAAATTTTCCGGATTGTATTTTTTGCACGTTTACTCGGACTTTCGTTTGTGCTGAAATTGATGGAGAAGAAGGAAGGTACCGGCTCAAAAACTTATGCTGAATTATCGGATGTTTTTCCTGAAACTCAAAAACTTTCGGAAGAGGAAAAAAGCCATGAAAAAGAAATTCTGGGCATGCTTGACGAGGAGGGACTTCAGTATGTTGGCTCTATAGTCTTGGGTTTAAATGATGCATTGGTTGAATTAACCGGTTCATTGGCTGGTTTTACATTGGCACTTGGCAGCACAAAAATCATTTCGTTGGCTGGTTTGGTTACCGGAATATCTGCAGCATTGTCTATGGCTGCTTCCGATTATCTTTCATCAAAAGCCGAAGGAGATGAAAGAGCCAAAAAATCCGCTATATACACCGGTGTTGCTTATTTATTTACAGTTGCGTTTCTTATTTTACCTTTCCTGTTGCTCGTAAATAAATTCATTGCTTTGGGAATAACATTATTCACAGCGGTATTAATTATTTTTTGCTTCAACTACTATATTTCCATGGCAAAAGATCTGAATTTTAAAGCTCGTTTCTTTGAAATGACGTCTATAAGTCTTGGTGTTGCTGCTTTCTCATTTCTTGTTGGATACGCTTTAAAAGCAGCATTAGGAATAGATATTTAATACCTACTTTTAAACTGATTATCCCGGATATGAAATACAAAAAATTATTTCATATCCGGGATGATTCGTTTAAACAGACTCGAAAAATCCATTATTTCATCATTCCGTTTTTCTTAAACCAACTCATTGATTCCAAAATAGCCTGCCTTATTTTGGTCTCAGTCATAAGAAGTCCGGTTTTTATTTTTTCATTTTTATAGTATTCACGTATAAGCAATTGTTGGAGATTCATAGAGCATACTTCAGTTTTTACTCCGAACTTACGTATTAAATCTCCAATTTTTCCCACTGCAAGCAATATAAAATCAGGTACTTCAATCAAACATTGTCTGTATTTACCGATTTGTTTTTGAAGAATATAAAAGTCTTTAAACGATAAATTTATTCCCGATGCCAAATAACGTTCTCCATTGTTTCCCGAAGTCAATGCATTACAAACTGCCGCAGCTACATCGGTTGCAGCTACAAAGTTTTTACCACCTTTGGGTATAAACATCAGCCATTTTTTATAACCCATAAGCATTAATTTACCCGAACTGGGTTTGATGTCATACGCTCCAATCATAAAAGTTGGGTTGATAATAATTACATGTCGGTGAGGTAGGAGAGAGGCTTGCACAAAGAGCTTTTCAGCTTGTACTTTACTCCGGGTATAAAACGATTCGGTAAAAGGATATTGAATAGGCGAATCTTCATCGGCAGGTTTATTTTCGGTTCCAAATCCAATGGTGTTGGCTGTACTTACAAATATTAACTTGTTTATATTTAATTCATCAGCTACTTTTATAATTTGAGCTGCTCCATCCACATTCACTTTGCTATAATCCTCATAATGGAGTAAATTGGTGGCTGTGACGGCAGCTATATGAATAATGGCATCACAACCATGTGCCGCCTGCTTCAGATTATGATAATCGGTAAAATTGGCTTTAAAAATTTCAATATCGTCCAGATTGAAATATATTTTGTCGGTACTGCGTACAATTATCTGTATTTCGCATTGCCTTTTTTGCAATTCCAACACCACATTATGTCCCAATAATCCATTGGCTCCGGTAACTAAAACCTTCATTTTTTATCGTTTAAAAACAGCTCTTACAAAAGTAATAAATCTTTTATGCAATTTATTGAATTCAAAAAATAAGAGTTATTTTAATAATCAGTATATTTGCAACTAAATAAATATGTGACTAATAATACATGGAAACAAAAGTAGTTTTAATAACAGGTGCCAGTGCCGGAATTGGTTTATCGGCAGCAACACAATTAATGAACAAAGGAGTTCGGGTATACGCAGCTTCCCGTCGGGGTGGCGATGCTCAAAAAGCTTCGAGTGGAGTAGGGGAGTTGATTCCCGTAAAAATGGATGTAAACAATCCGGAACAAATAGCTTCGGTGGTTGCTCAAATACTGCAGGAAAATAAGCGTTTGGATGCTGTTATTTGTAATGCAGGAAATGGCATTGCCGGATCAGTGGAAGACACTTCGAACGAAGAAATGCGTTATCAGCTTGAAACTAATTTTTTTGGTGCAGTAAATACTATCAACGCTTGTTTACCCGTTTTTCGGTCGCAAGGATATGGTAAAGTAGTAGCCACATCATCGGTAGCAGCTATTGTTCCTATTCCTTTTCAGGCATTTTACTCGGCCGGAAAATCAGCTTTATTAATCTTTATGCAAGCATTGGCCATGGAAGTAAAACCTTTTGGCATTCAATGTTGCACTATATTACCGGGCGATACCAAAACAGAATTTACAGCAGCCCGTAAATATACCGAAGCTTCACAATCGGCCGACTCGGCTTATGCCAAAACCATGAAATCGTCGGTAGGAAAGATGGAAAAAGACGAGCAAAACGGCATGGAAGCAGAAGCTGTAGCCAAACAAATGGTTAATCAGGTTATGAGTAAGCGCATGAAAGTAACCGTGGTTCCCGGATTTCAATATAAAGTAATATGCTGGTTATTCAACCGCATACCCGCTGCCACCCGTTTGTGGGTAGTAGGCTTACTATATAGTTGAAAATACCAACTAATCAACTACTTTAAAAAGGCGGAGAATAGTTTCTTCGCCTTTTTTGTATTTATACATCAAACTATCCTGTCAGTGCAAAAACAGCGTTTCATAACCTATCAACAAGCTGTTGAAAACTTAGTGAAAAGCTGTGATAGAAATATCATAACTTGATTTGGAAATACGAAAACTATATTCTCTTATCGATTGTTTTGATACCACCAAAATAGTTAGCACATTTTTAGTAGCTACTTTTTAACCTGTTTTGTGCAGTTATCAGCTGTCAGGTTAGTAAAAAGATACTAACTTTGCAGTTATAAACAAGATGTTGATAAAGTTTATACCAAGCTGTTTTACACTATATATTCAAAAAAATATTTGTTGAAAACAGCGCTTTCTTTTTTGATAAAGAATTATACAAGTATTTTGCTATATTTTTATGAACCTTATGAACAGCCTATTATTATCTTCATAAGTTTTTTTGAAAAAATAAAAAGAATAATATTAATGTGTTTTTGAAAACTATGAAAATGGACAAAACTCAACTTATAACAGAAATCGCCCGGCTGAAAAAAGAAAAGAATGCCGTTATTATGGCGCATTATTACCAAACAGGCGATATTCAGGATATAGCCGACCATGTGGGCGACAGTTTGGCTTTGGCTCAATGGGCTGCCAAAACAGATGCCGACATTATTGTGCTTTGTGGCGTTCATTTTATGGGCGAAACTGCCAAAATTCTTTCTCCAACCAAAAAAGTACTTGTTCCTGATCTCAATGCGGGCTGCTCACTTGCCGACAGCTGTCCTGCGGACGCGTTTGAAGCATTTACAAAGGCCAACCCTGATCATACTGTTATTTCGTACGTAAACACCACTGCGGCCGTAAAAGCACTCACCGATGTGGTGGTGACTTCGACCAATGCTAAGAAAATAGTGGATCAGTTCCCCAAAGATGCGAAATTAATCTTTGGACCGGACCGAAATCTGGGAAATTATATCAACAGCGTTACCGGTCGGTCTATGTTACTATGGGACGGAGCATGCCATGTACATGAGCAATTCTCTGTTGAAAAGTTGGTGAAATTAAAATCAGAACATCCCGGTTCGTTGATTTTGGCTCACCCCGAATGCAAGAAAACAGTGCTGCTTATGGCCGATTTTATTGGAAGTACACAGGCATTGCTTAATTATGCAACCGATTCGGATAAAAACTCATTTCTGGTAGCTACAGAATCAGGTATATTGCACGAAATGCAAAAACGAAATCCGGATAAAGAATTTATTCCGGTTCCGCCAAACGATAGTACCTGTGCTTGCAACGAATGTAACTTTATGCGCCTCAACACGCTTGAAAAGCTATACAATTGTTTGAAAGATGAAACTCCTGAAATTTTTGTAGATGAAGAAATACGGATAAAAGCCGTAAAACCTATTCTGAGAATGTTGGAGATGAGTTGATTTTAAACATAGAATAAAAATAATGAGCAGACTTTGATTTTAATGATCGGAGTTTGCTTTTTTATGCAATAAAGTATAGTTGTTGCTGAACAACCAGAGCTCAAAACCGTTAAACTAATGCCGGTTTTAGCAATTAATTTCCGGCATTAATATTTAAAAATAGCATTTATGAAGGACGGTTTATTACAAGTATATACAGGCGACGGGAAAGGTAAAACTACTGCAGCTTTTGGTTTGGCTTTTAGAGCTTATGGCAGAGGTTTTAAAGTAGCTGTGGTGCAGTTTATGAAAACATGGGTTACAGGTGAAGTACAACTGGCCGAAACATTAGAAAATTTTCATATAAAGCGCATTGATACTTCTCCAAAATTTACCTGGGAAATGAATGAAGCTGAGTTGGAAGAACTGAGACTTGAAATAAGAAAAGGATTTGATTATGTACGTAATCTGGTGAAAGAGAATAAGTATGATTTACTTGTTTTGGATGAAATTAATCATATTATCATCAAGGAATTTGTATCGAAAGAAGAAATTCTTGAATTTATTGATTCGAAGCCCGACACATTGGAAATAGTGATGACTGGCAGAAATGCGCCCGACTGGTTGATGGAAAAAGCCGATTTGGTAACCGAAATGAAGTGTATTAAACATCCGTTCGAAAAAGGTATTCCTGCCCGCGTAGGAATTGAAAAATAATCAGCCGTATTTATATCTATTTTGCTGTTAGAAATTGCTGCTGGCATGCTGGCGGCTTTTCCGCCCGGGGCGGAATTGGCCACAATAGTCCAGCGGCAATTACGCCCCGGGCAGATTCTTAAAACGCTGCATTTTGACTATTATCTCTTCATCAGAAATTGCCGCTGATATGTGCGAGGTAATTCCGCCCCGGGCAAAATTGCTTACAATGGATTGGCAGCAATTTTTTCTTTGTTTTTCACTTGAATTATTTGAAAATATACTTTATATTTGCGGCGTAAAACCTAAAATTTTATGCGTATGAGTATTACTTTCAAACAATATGCACCCGCCGACTTGTATATCGGTGTTGGCGAACCTGAAACACTCGAAGCTGATTGCGAACTGGATGACGTTACCGGATTTCGTCCTATAGGTGGTCCTTTTCTGGATGCTTTTGTAAATAATTTGCATTATCTGGGCATGCATTCAGCCGATTTTCATGCTGAAAAACTAGGCATTTCGTCTGACGATTTATGTTTAACTGTGCAGACGCTTACTGGCATGTCATATACTGATTTTACTGCGCAATATATTCTATTAATGGCTACCGACCTGCTAAAAAACAGGCAGCATACCGAATTGAAAGCTGTCGCTAAACGTCTTGGTTTTGGAAGTTATTCGGGTTTTTACCGGTTTATGCTTCGCAATGGAAAGGAAAAACCGAGTTGGATGTAGAATAAAATGTACTTTATTTTTCTCAAACATTCTGTTAGGTGCTTCTGAAAATTATATTTACTTTTGCAAGGTTAGTAAATCAATTATGTTTGGTTTATAAAATTTAAATCATAATGAACTGTAAAGTAATTATTTGTATAGCTGTTCTATTTTTAGGTATGAATGTTTTTGGACAAGATTTAAAGAAAGTCTATGTCGATGAAACATCTCAAACTAAGTCATTGAATGGAACTGATAACAATGAAATAAGAGTAAACCTTTTAACTTCAGTTATTGGTCTTCCCGAATTGAATTACGAAAGATTCCTTGCCGATAATATGGGAATAGGGTTGGCTGTTGCTGTGTCTGTTGACAAAATTGCAAGCATGTCTTTGCGATCTATTGTATTACCTTATTACCGTCTTTATTTTGGAAATAAAAAAGGATCCGGGTTTTTTATTGAAGGAAATATGGCTTTGGTAGGGCAGAAGGAGCGGACTTATGATTTATCTTATGATAATGTTAATAATACATATTATTATACTAACATTCGTACTCGGTCTACTACAAATTTTGGATTAGGTGTGGCTACCGGATTTAAATTTCTTAGTAGAAATGGTTTCGTTGGTGAAGTGTATTTAGGAGGAGGACGGCTGTTTGGTGATCCTATAGACGATGCTTATCCAAGATTGGGTATAAGCTTAGGTAAACGATTTTAAACTCGTAAAATGATATTAAAAAAGCGGATGTTACTCCGCTTTTTTTGTGCCGTGTTCCGTTGGCACTATCTTAAATAACTTATCGTTCCGGCGTATTAATTCATTGGTTTTGATAGAAAAATAGGTACCTTTTTCTACTTTGTCCACCGGTTCCAGTTTTACGCGTATTTCTTTTAGCGTGTCTTCGTAAGCGCCGGTTGTTTCACCGGTAATCAGTATTTCATCGCCTACCGAAAGATGTTGTGCTTCCAGTAAAAATTCGGCAACGCCCAGCTTGCTGAAGAAGTTTGTACATTTAGCCACATAAATTTTTTTGTGCGTAGCTTCCGACCCATAGTTCTTGCTCCATTCGCCCAGACGTTGTCCAAGGTAATAGCCGTTCCAAAATCCACGATTAAATACTTTGCTAAGGCGTTGGTCCCATTCGGTTACTTTTGTGTCTGAAAACGTCCCGTTGAGGCACGATTCGATGGCTTCATTGTAGCATCCTACTACCGTTTTTACGTATTCCGCTCCGCGGGCACGCCCTTCAATTTTGAATACACGCACACCTGCTTTCAGCATTTCGTCTACAAAGCCAATTGTTTTCAGGTCTTTGGGAGACATGATGTATTCATTATCAACTTCCAGTTCTATTTCCGAATCTTTGTCTTTTACGGTATAACCCCGGCGGCAAATCTGGTTGCAGGCACCACGGTTGGCTGATACGTTTTTTTCGTGCAGGCTCAGGTAGCATTTACCAGAAACAGCCATGCACAGTGCACCATGACAAAACATTTCGATGCGGATGGGCCGACCATTTTTACCCAGTATATTTTCTTTTTCTATAGCCTGATGAATTTCTGAAACTTGTTGCATGTTTAGTTCGCGAGCGAGTACTACAACATCTGCAAATTGGGCATAAAACTTCAACGATTCTACATTCGAAATATTTAATTGCGTGGATAGATGTACTTCTACTCCAATGCTATTGGCATACATCAATGCCGCTACATCGGCAGCAATAATAGCCG
>DAIQOQ010000016.1:23527-24932 GCA_036787795.1 Paludibacter sp.
GAACCGGCAGGGGCCATGATTTCTATGCAATTCCTATCTAAACCTACCCCCAACCCCTGAAGGGGAGCTGATTTAGTATTGTTTTCTGTATTTTTATTATTCATTATTTTCAAAAATTTGTTGTAATATTATTTCTCCCCTTTAGGGGTTGGGGGTCATTCGTCATTTAAATTTCGGTGTCAGCTTTTCTATTGTAAAACTGATTCCAGCGCGCAACTGTTGATAATGAAAATCTGTAATGCCATATTGATATTGAGCGAAATAATTAATCTTTCCGCTTTTAATGCTGAACTTTGTTGCATATACTAAAGGCGTATCACCATAATCGGGTATGTAAATAGCTTTGCTGGTATGTAACCAACCTGAATATCCTGAAATTGTATTTTCAAATTTCCAGTTATCATTTCCAATGATTATTTTTTCACCATACATAGGTGCATCATCCTGACGACTGTTAGTGGTTTCCCAACACATAAAGCCCACATTGGTAACAGAGCGTATTTCGCTTATGAATTTACTTTTTGTATAAAAGGATTTACCGGCTTCCAGATCGAAATAATAACCGGGTGTGTCAAAATACCTTCTTGTTTTGAATGTTTTAGCCGAAGCTGTTTTTAGTGTGCTGTTCAATATAATACTTGGACGGTTTTTTTGTTCTTTCCAAAGTCTGATTCTTGTTTGAACGTATATATCGCCAACTTCTGACCCTGAGGTGGAAGTAGCACCACGTTCTAGCATTATCTGGTCTGTAGTTTGGTAATGTTCCAATACAGCTGACCATACTTTTAATGAAACACGCTCCGGTATAAGAGGAATGTCTACTTTAATATACCCGTTTTCGGTACGGTCACCATACCCGAAATAGTAATCACCCATTATACTGATAGTAGTTTTGGCAGGAATGGTAGCATCCGTAAATTCGGGAACAGGATTGGCATTGGGGCCAAACCAGGAAGTGGAATAGCGAACCTGACCTATTGTAACTTGGGTTGATATAAATAAAAGAAATAGAAAGCCTGTTTTTTTCATTGTGGAAAATTATAAAAAATAATTTTGCAAAGATAGTTATTTTTGAAGTTTACGGCTTTGTGTATTAGATAAACTATACAAGTTTTACTGTTATGATATGCTTTTTCAGTTATGAATTTGCTCTGTTTTGTTAGCATTTTGCAGACAAATTATGTCTTGGTTGTCAATAGCTAAACAAATAGTCAACTGCGAATTGTCTTTTGTCAATAAAATATTTACCTTTGCATCCTATTTGTATAAAAATGAAAATTTCGAACATAGAATTTCCTGATAAACCACTTTTTCTTGCTCCGATGGAGGATGTTACCGATCCGGCTTTCCGGTTATTGTGTAAACGTTTTGGTGTTGATATGGTTTATACCGAGTTTATTTCTGC
>DAIQOQ010000328.1:0-2787 GCA_036787795.1 Paludibacter sp.
TATAGTAACAGAATTACTTTTTCAAAGCTGCAATTCCTTCTTTCAACGAAGCTATTTTACTTTCGGCATCCGCTTTTTTCTTACGCTCAGCTTCCACCACTTCCGGTTTAGCATTTGCTACAAAGCGTTCGTTACCCAGTTTCTTCATTACCGATTCGATAAACCCTTCGTAGTACTTAATCTCGGCTTCCATCTTGCTAATTTCTTCTTCTACATCAATCAGACTTCCCATTGGAATAGAAAATTCGGTTGTACCAACCAGAAACGAAATAGAACCGGCCGCTTTATCGGTAACATTTTCAATCGTTACTAAATTTCCAAGTTTAGAAATTACAGCATTAAAGTCTGTCGTATGCTCACCAATTACTTGCAAGCTCAGACTTTCTTTATTTGGTATGTTTTTTTGCAAACGCGCAGTACGAATACCGGCAATAATCTCTTTTGCATATTCAAACCCGGTAATCAACTTTTCATCAGCAACAAGAGCTTTAGGTTGCAACTGTACCATAATGCTTTCGCCTTCTTTTCGGTCTTCCAATGCTTGCCACAATTCTTCGGTAATAAATGGCATAAACGGATGAAGCACCTTCAGCAATGAATCGAAGAAACCAAGAGTTGCCTCGTAGGTTGTACGATCAATAGGTTGCTGATAGGCAGGTTTTGCCATTTCCAGATACCACGATGAGAATTCATCCCAGAACAATTTATAAATCGCCATCAATGCTTCTGACAAACGGTATTTTGAAAACAGATCATCAATTTCAATCAATGTTTTGTTGAGCTGTGCATCAAACCATTTTACCGCCATACGAGCCGATTCGGGTTGCTCAATGTCGGCAACTTCCCAACCTTTTACCAATCGAAAGGCATTCCAGATTTTATTGTTGAAGTTTCGACCTTGTTCGCAAAGACTGTCATCGTAAGGTAAATCGTTTCCGGCCGGCGAAGTAAGTAACATACCTAAACGCACTGCATCGGCACCAAAGTGAGCTATCAAATCCAATGGATCAGGCGAATTACCCAACGACTTCGACATCTTACGTCCTAACTTATCGCGAACAATACCAGTGAGGTATACATTTTTAAAAGGCATCTCACCCTTATATTCATATCCGGCAATAATCATACGCGCCACCCAGAAGAATAAGATTTCAGGAGCAGTTACCAGATCATTGGTTGGATAATAATAGTTGATTTCTTCGTTTTCAGGATTATTAATACCATCAAAAACCGAGATCGGCCATAACCAAGAGGAAAACCAGGTATCAAGTACATCGTCATCCTGACGTAAATCGTCGATAGTCAATGGATAGTTAACCATCTTCAATGCTTTCTCGTAAGCTTCTTCTTTTGAAAGTGCAACCACAAAACCACCCTGCGGCAAGAAATAAGCCGGAATACGATGTCCCCACCAAAGCTGACGTGAAATACACCAATCCTTCACATTTTCCATCCAGTGACGATAGGTGTTTTTAAATTTAGCCGGATAAAGTTTAATATCATCTTCCATCACGGCTTTCAATGCCGGCTTAGCAAGTTCTTCCATTTTCAGAAACCATTGCATCGAAAGCTTTGGTTCAATGACGGCATCGGTACGTTCCGAGAAACCAACCTTGTTGGTATATGCTTCCACTTTTTCAAGTAAACCGGCAGCTTCCAAATCTTTTTCTATTTGCTTCCGGACATCAAAACGATCCATTCCGGCATATTGCAATCCGTGAGCATTCAGGGTTCCGTTATCATTAAAAATATCAATCGTTTCCAGATTGTATTTTTCACCCAGCATATAGTCATTCACATCATGCGCAGGTGTAACTTTCAAAAAGCCAGTTCCAAACTCAACGTCTACGTATTCATCTTCAATAATAGGAACAACGCGATTTACGATAGGTACAATCACCTTTTTACCCTTCAACGAAGCTGTTTTTTCATCAGTTGGATTGATACAAACAGCCACATCACCAAAAATTGTTTCGGGACGAGTGGTTGCAACTACAGCGTAACCATCTTCTCCCTCAATTTTATATTTGATATAATAAAGTTTACCGTTTACTTCTTTGTGAATCACCTCTTCGTCCGACAAAGCTGTCAACGCTTTCGGGTCCCAGTTTACCATGCGAACTCCACGATAAATCAATCCTTTTTCATATAAATCAGCGAATACCTTCAACACACTTTCCGAGCGCACCTCATCCATGGTAAAAGCTGTACGATCCCAGTCGCACGAAGCACCCAGTTTCTTTAGCTGTTCCAGAATAATTCCACCGTGTTTATGCGTCCAGTCCCAGGCATGACCCAAAAACTCATCGCGTGTCAGGTCTGTTTTCTTTATACCTTCGGCAGCCAGTTTCCCAACCACTTTTGCCTCGGTGGCAATGGAAGCATGATCCGTCCCCGGAACCCAACAAGCATTTTTGCCCTGCATACGTGCACGACGAACAAGAACATCCTGAATGGTATTATTGAGCATGTGTCCCATATGTAACACACCGGTTACATTGGGTGGTGGGATAACGATAGTATAAGGTTCGCGACCATCGGGCTTTGAACTAAAAAATCCTTTATCCAACCAATATTGATACCATTTCGATTCGATGTCTGTTGGGTTGTACTTACTTGCGAGTTCCATTTTATAATTGTTGATTTACAAATTTACGATTTACGATTGTATTGAGGAGCACAATCATTTCTTCTTCAGAACTATAAAAACGTCTCGTTCTGAAATTTTCAAGACTGCAAAGATAAATAAAAATGAGGGTATTAGAAAATAAAAATATTTATCTTTGT
>DAIQOQ010000115.1:0-8629 GCA_036787795.1 Paludibacter sp.
ATACAGTTGGTTTCAACATTGAAAAAGTTTGGGGTGAAACGATTGAAGATCGTGGTAGCCAAATAACCTATTCCGCATTGGGTCAGCAAGCTCCCATCAAAGAAAAAACAAAATGGGATCCTGATTTCGCAAAACGAGTAAAAATCCGGAAAATTCTTGGAACATTAATTCCAGAGTTCTCAGTTCGGCTTGGAGGAACAACATCGGTTGATATTACCAAACCCGGAATTGATAAAGCATACGGAATTATGAAACTTCGTGATACTCTTAAAATTGAAATTGATGAGATGCTTTTTATAGGAGATGCCATATTCCAGGGAGGAAACGATTATCCGGCTGAAGAAGCAGGTGTAGTGTCAATCAAGATAAAAGGCCCGGAAGAGTCTAAACGAGTGATTGAAACAATAATTGCTTGTTTAGGTTCTATTTAATATAGAAAATATACAGAAGAGAAAAAATATGAGTGGATTAAAATTGCAACGAATGGGAGTCATTATGGAACCGGAAACCGGAAATCCTATGGAAATAGAAGGTACACTAAATCCCGCTGCTGTTCGTGGTCCCGATGGTAAACTGTACCTTTTTCCACGTCTGGTAGCAAAAGGAAATTATTCCCGAATTGGTATAGCCAGAGTTCTTTTCAATGAAGCAGGAGATCCTTACGGGGTTGAAAGGCTCGGTATAGCTCTGGAGCCGGAAGCTGAATATGAACTTCGGGATGATGGTGGCGGTGGTTGTGAAGATCCCCGGGTTACCTATATCGAACCACTCAAACGCTATATAATGAGCTACGCGGCCAATTCTCAAATAGGACCACGAATAGCCTTTGCAGTTTCGGAAGACCTGATTCATTGGAAACGACTTGGATTTGCAACCTTTGAATCATTTATGGGGATTGATTTTGCTCACGTTGACGACAAAGATGCCTGCCTTTTCCCTATTGCCATTCCCAACCATTCGGGTAAAATACAAATGGCCATTATTCATCGCCCGCTCTTCCCTGACACTCGCCCTGAAGAAACAGATAAAAAAGCAGATTCCAGAAAAATAGATATTTATCATGAAAGTATGTGGATTTCCTATTGTCCTATGCCCGAAGAAAGTAAGGACTTTCATGAACTTGGTTTATTTAATTCACATCACCGACTTGCTACGCCGGTATCTCCTTGGGAACGGCTTAAAATTGGCGGAGGCACTCCGCCAATTCTTACAAAGCATGGTTGGTTGATAATTTATCACGGTGTGAGTGAGGTTTCCAACACGGAAGATGAAACAAATCATCTTTGTTATTCGGCTGGTATAATGGTTTTGTCTGAAAAACACCCGCAAATTATACATTATCGTTCCATACATCCGGTACTTAACCCAATTATGCCTGAAGAACGAAATGGAATAGTACCAAACGTTGTGTTTCCTACCGGTATTGACAGGCGCGATGATATTGGCATGCCCAATCGCTTCGATGTATATTATGGAATGGCAGATGCCCGAATTGGTGTGGCACGACTTGATTTGCCGGACATCTTACCACCGGAAGGAGTTGCCGATGCACAAAACAAGAAGGTATGAATCATGTAACTTTCTAAAAGAAAAGTGTAACAGAATCGGTAATGCTGTAGTGTATATTTGTAACGTGACAAAAAACATTTTATAAAATAAACAATTAAAAAAAAGTCATGGAAACAAAAAAACAACAATCAGCAAAAGAAGAAAAAACAATGGTTTATCACTGTCCAATGAAATGTGAAGGGAATAGAACCTATAACCAAGAAGGGAATTGCCCTGTGTGTAATATGAAACTGATACCTTTGGATAGCAAACATATATAGAGTTAAACTCATAAGTGTTGCTAAAATTACATTTAGACAAACTTAATTCATTTTAAAATAAATATTATGATGGACGGATATAATAGTTGGGGAATGGGTATGGGATATGGATATTGGTTTGGTTGGATTATTGGCTTTATCATTCTTGTAATAATTATAGTGATGGTTATTAAAATTTTAAATCAAAAAAACAAACTCAAACAATAACTCACCACATGATGCTTTAAAACATAAATATGCAAAAGGTGAAATTGGTAAAGCCGAATTTGAAGAAAAAAAGAAAGATATTTCAACTGAATAAACTTTCATTCATTTTAGATTTAAAAACGATTTTATGAAGAATACTGAAAAAAAACATTTTATCTGTCCGATGAAGTGCGAAGGCGAAAAGGTGTATGATAAGCCCGGAGACTGCCCTGTATGCAATATGCATCTGATTCCGGTTGATAAAAAAGAAAAACAAGCTGAACATGCAGAACATCATCATGCAATTGAGAAGCAGAAACATGATGAAAAAGTCGGAGCAGAAGAAAGTGAAGAGCACGCTGAAAAGACCGAAAACAGTCCAAAAACAGGAACAATTTTTACCTGCCCTATGCATTCGGAAGTAAAGAGTGATAAACCGGGTTCGTGTCCTAAATGTGGTATGACGTTGATACCTGAGAAACCGAACGATTCAGTTGATGAAGATGCATATAAAAACATGTTGAAAAAATTCCGTATTGCACTGCTTTTTACCCTGCCTTTATTTCTGATTGCAATGTCGGATCTTATTCCTACACTACATCTTGAAAGTATTATTTCAAAGAAGATATTAAATTGGATTATGTTCGGCTTAGCCACACCGGTCGTTTTTTATTCCGGTTGGGAATTTTTCATACGAGGGTGGAATTCTATAAGAAGATGGTCGCCCAATATGTGGACCTTAATTTCCATTGGTGTTGGAGTTGCCTATTTATTTAGTTTGTTTGGTCTTCTGTTTCCCGGTTTATTCCCTTCGCAATTTAAAGACCTGCAAGGGAATGTTCATTTATATTTCGAAGCCTCGGCAGTGATACTTACCCTTGTGCTGTTAGGACAGGTTCTGGAGTTGAAAGCACATAGCAAAACCAATTCAGCCATGAAAGCATTACTTGGGTTGGTTCCACCAATAGCAAGAGTCATCCGAAAAGGAAAGGAAGAGGAAATATCCCTCGAAGAAGTGCTGGTTGGTGATATATTGAAAGTAAAACCAGGTGAAAAAGTTCCGGTTGATGGCACCATTACAAAAGGTTCCGCCATAATTGATGAAAGTATGATATCGGGAGAACCGATGCCTGTTGATAAATCGGAAAAGGATAAAGTAACCGGAGGAACAATTAATGGGAAAACCGTTTTTGAAATGAAAGCGGAAAAGATTGGAAACGATACGCTGTTGGCACAGATTATTGAAATGGTAAACGAAGCCAGCCGTTCAAAAGCACCTATACAAAAATTAGCCGATGTTGTAGCGAAGTATTTTGTACAAATAATTGTGGTTATTTCACTGATTACTTTTGCTGTTTGGTCTATTTGGGGACCACAACCTGCATTCGTTTATGCTTTTGTCAATGCAGTTTCTGTCTTAATTGTTGCATGTCCCTGTGCTCTTGGATTAGCTACACCTATGTCTATCATGGTCGGTACAGGACGTGGTGCACAATCGGGTATTCTGGTAAAAGATGCCAGCGCCATGGAGGAAATGAATAAAGTTGACACCCTGATAATTGATAAAACAGGTACTATCACCGAGGGTAAGCCAAGCCTCCAGGGTTATAAATCTTTTGGCAAATTAAGCGATGAAGACATTCTAATGCTTGCTGCTTCCATCGACAGCGATAGTGAGCATCCTCTTGCAGAATCAATTGTAAAAGGAGCAGAAGAAAAAAAGATCAAACTGACAAAACTGGACAGTTTCGAATCCGTTACCGGAAAAGGTGTAAAAGCGATGTATGAAGGGAAAAGGATAGGTCTTGGAAATCAACGTTTACTTGATGATTTCAAAGTATATCTGAATGCTGAAATAAACAAACTCGTAGAAGAATGGGAAATCTCAGGGCAAACTGTCATGTATTTGGTTTTAGATAAAACGGTAGAAGGTATAATTGGTGTAACCGATAAAATTAAAGAAACATCTGCGAAAGCCATACTTGAACTTCAAAAAATAGGAGTAAAAGTAATCATGCTTACCGGCGATAATGAAATTACAGCTAAAGCTGTAGCAGGTGAGTTGCATCTGGATGATTTTAAAGCAGATTGTTTGCCCGATGACAAATATAAAAAAGTAAAGGAATTGCAGAAACAAGGTCACATTGTGGCAATGGCAGGCGATGGCATTAATGATGCACCGGCATTGGCACAGGCTAATATTGGAATTGCTATGGGCACTGGAACTGACATTGCAATGCAAAGTGCCGAAATCACACTTGTAAAAGGCGATCTGAACGGAATTGCCCGTGCAAAGGATCTTAGCACGTCAGTGATGCGGAATATCAAACAAAATTTATTCTTCGCCTTTTTTTATAATTTACTTGGAGTGCCAATTGCAGCCGGATTACTATATCCGTTTTTTGGTATTTTACTCAGTCCAATGATTGCAGCCACAGCTATGAGTTTCAGTTCTGTATCTGTAATTGCTAATGCATTGCGGCTTAAAAATAAATAGTGTTTGTAAAACACAAGTTTTAGGATTGAAAGAACAAATATAATCGATAAAGAATATGCTAAAATTAACAGAATGTTTACCGGCCAATGTACTGGGCGTTAACGCCTAAGGTAAAATCACAGGAGAAGATTATGGAAAGGTATTAATTCCTGCTATCGAAGAGAAATTAAAAGCAACTAAAAAAATCAATATGCTGTACCATCTTGGTAACACGTTTGATGGATTTAGTTTAGGAGCAATGCTTGATGACGCTGAAATAGGCATTAAACATTTAGCTGCCTGGAATAAAATAGCCATTCTTTCCGATCATGAAATGATCAATTCCATGACTAGATTTTTCGGACATCTTATTCCTTGTGAAGTTCGCATTTTTAAAAATGTAGAATTAGAAGAAGCAAAAAAATGGGTAATTAAAAAAGAATAGCGATATGAAAACAAATCAAAAAAACAACTGGTTATGGACTACATCAAAAAATTTCACGTCAAGCCGGAAAGCATAGTTCAGCTAAAGGATTTTAATCCAAAATATAAAGGAAAGCATAAAAAGAAAAAATCTGCAATTCATAAGATCGGTAAATTACAACAAAAGATGGATGAACTGCAGTATAAGCTTTACACCGAACATAAACAATCTTTGTTAATCGTTCTTCAAGCTCTTGATGCCGGAGGCAAGGATGGCGTCGTCAGGCATGTTTTAGCCTCAATGAACCCGCAAGGTTGTCGGGTTGTTGGCTTCAAACAACCAACCGAGGAGGAACTTTCACATGATTTTTTGTGGCGAATTGAACGTCAGGTGCCAAAGCCCGGGGAAGTTGTTATTTTCAACCGTTCACAATACGAAGATGTTCTCATCGCTCGTGTTCACAACCTTGTTCCTGAAGAAGTCTGGTCAAAGCGCTACGAACAGATCAACGACTTTGAGCAAAAACTTATTGCAAATGGCACCCACATTTTAAAATTCTTCCTACACATCAGTAATGAAGAGCAATTGCAAAGATTCAAAAAACGACTTGACGACCCGGCAAAGCAATGGAAAATAACTGAAGCTGATTATTCGGAAAGGAAATATTGGGATGACTATGTAAAAGCCTATGAAGATGCTCTCAGCAAGTGTAATACCTGTTGTGCCCCTTGGTTCGTGATTCCCTCCGATCACAAATGGTATCGCAATCTGGCCATATCACATATTATCGTTGAAACAATGGATAAACTCGGTATTGAGTTTCCGGAACCGACAGTGAATATTAAAGACATTCGCAGGAAATATCACAATGCGGTAGTTAAGGAAAAAAAGAGGTAGTGAAATGACAATTTACTTCAGACATCTTATTCCTTGTGAAGTCCGCATTCTTAAAAATGCTGAAATAGAAGATGCAAAAAAATGGGTAATAGAAAAAGAATAATTATAACCCATAGTGCAATTGATAGATATTATCAATAAAAAGTTTTAAAATATTGAATTTCAAACTATTTGCCAATGAGTAACCTCGTCCGGTGAGCCGAAAAACAAGTGAAGTTGGCGTTTGAAACTGTCCTGTTTGAGCGACGAAGGAGCGAGTTTGGACGGTTTCAGCCAACTGAGCGTAAGTTTTTCGAGTGAAGCGGGCGTAGTCTAATACTTTATTCCGCTTCCCCTCTCCCATTGGAGAGGGTGTCCGAAGGACGGGTGAGGTATTTTTTGCTTACTTTTTGTGTTAAGACAAAAAGTAAGTCAGGGTTTGGGGCGGAAGCCCCGACAAAACAAAATAACTTTTATAAATCACTAAGGTTTAATGATATGAATTGAAAAAGAGCAACAACATGAAAACAAATAAAAAGAAATCCCCGGATACCGAATCGAAACTAGGAAAGAAAGATGATTTTAAATCACTTTCCATGCCGGAACTGTTGAAGAAACTGGATGCTTCGACAGATGGACTGACAGATGCCGAAGCAAAGAAACGGTTGACACAATATGGCTCAAACGAGATTGAAGAGAAAAAAACGAATATATTGCTGAAATTTCTCTCTTATTTTTGGGGTCCAATACCCTGGATGATTGAAGCAGCAGTAATCCTTTCGGCAGTAGCCCGACATTGGCCTGACTTTTTCATTATTCTGGTTTTACTTCTGGCAAATGCTGCGGTTGGTTTTTGGGAAGAACACGAAGCCGGAAATGCCATAGAGGCACTGAAAGCCAAACTGGCTATTAATGCCCGGGTTTTACGGGATGGAAAATGGGAAACTCCTCCTGCACGTGAACTTGTGCCGGGTGATGTTATCCGTTTGCGTTTGGGTGATATTGTTCCGGCTGACGCACGTTTACTGGATGGCGATCCCGTGGAAGTAGATCAATCTACTTTGACAGGAGAATCCTTACCTGCTTCCTGCAAGACGGGCGATTCGGTTTATTCAGGTTCTATTATTCGCCGCGGTGAAATTGGTGCTATTGTATATGCCACGGGTACAAATACTTATTTTGGAAAAACAGCAGAACTGGTGCAGGATGCAAAAACGGTCAGTCATTTTCAAAAAGCTGTTCTGAAGATTGGAAATTATCTGATTATACTTGCAATAGCATTGGTAGCCATTATTATTACAGTTTCCATTTTCCGGGGTGACCAAATTCTTACAACCCTGCAATTTGCACTCGTACTGACTATAGCTGCTATTCCGGTTGCCATGCCGACTGTTTTATCGGTAACAATGGCTGTGGGAGCACGATTGCTCGCGAAGAAAAAAGCAATCGTAAGTAAACTGGTAGCCATAGAGGAACTGGCCGGAGTAGATTTGTTGTGTGCGGATAAAACAGGAACCCTGACTCAAAATAAACTGACGTTGGGAGATCCTTTTTGCGTAAAAGACATAACACCCGATCAGGTTATACTGAATGGTGCATTGGCTTCACGTTCCGAAAATAACGATACCATTGACCTGGCTGTATTGGGTGGACTGAAAGACAAGAAGGAGTTGAAAGGATATAAAGTCACCCATTTTATGCCTTTCGATCCGGTTCATAAACGTACTGAAGCAGAAGTCAAGGCTTCCGACGGAAAAACGTTTAAAGTAACAAAAGGTGCACCACAAGTGATACTGGACCTGACTAAGATTACCGGAAAAGTAAAGACCGAAATTGAAAAAGCGGTTACTGAATTTGCTTCCCGTGGTTATCGCTCGTTGGGAGTAGCCAAAGCGGAAGGTGATGGCAAATGGGAGTTTGTAGGCGTATTGCCGTTGTATGACCCTCCACGCGAAGATGCCAAAGCAACTATTGCCACTGCCCGTTCAATGGGTGTAACCATAAAAATGGTCACAGGCGATGCATTGGATATTGCCCGCGAAACAGCTAAAAAATTAGGCATGGGCACTAATATACTGGATGCCGCTAGTCTGGGTGATTCTAACAAAAAGGAAACCAAAGCCGTGATTGAATCCATTGAGAAAGCGGATGGTTTTGCACAGGTATTCCCCGAACATAAGTTTCATATTATTGATGTATTGCAAAAAGGCGGTCATATAGTCGGCATGACGGGCGATGGAGTGAATGATGCTCCTGCATTGAAAAAAGCCGATTGTGGTATTGCTGTTTCAGGTGCAACTGATGCTGCACGCGCAGCTGCAGCCATTGTTTTACTTACTACAGGGTTGGATGTAATTATTGATGCTATTAAAGAAAGCCGGCGGATTTTCCAAAGGATGAACAGTTACGCCATTTACCGTATTGCGGAAACATTGCGTGTGCTGCTGTTTATGACACTGGCGATTCTGGTATTTAATTTCTACCCTGTAACTGCTATAATGATTGTAATGCTTGCCTTGCTCAACGATGGTGCTATTCTTTCCATTGCTTACGATAACGTGCATTATAAAAACAAACCGGAAGCATGGAATATGCGTATGGTATTGGCCATTTCCACTGTCTTGGGTGTAATTGGCGTGGTATCTGCATTTGGTTTATTTTATCTGGGCGAACGGGTATTTCATCTCGACAGGTTACATATCCAAACCCTGATGTATTTAAAACTCTCGGTAGCCGGACACCTTACTATTTTTCTGACCCGAACACGTGGCCCATTCTGGTCTATACGTCCGGCAAAGATTTTATGGATAGCCGTACTTGGAACACAAGTAATAGCAA
>DAIQOQ010000017.1:0-15692 GCA_036787795.1 Paludibacter sp.
ATGACCTCCAGAACCGGAATCTGACGTTCTATACAGCTGAACTACGGAGCCTTTTTTGTGGCTGCAAAGGTAACAAATTATTCGAATTCTGAAAAGAATACCGGAACTCAAATGAAGTAAAAATGAGGAAATAATTTTTTATTCCCTCATTTTCAACTATTCTTGTTGTTTTTACTTCTGATTACCTGCTAACAGCTGCTTGCTTCCGATTTACCTCCGGCTTCCTCCCATGAAGATCAATATGTAATATACCAAAGTTGCTAACGAACCAAGTGCCGCTACTACATAGGTATAAGCTGCAGTTTTCAATGCGTCTTTAGCCTGGTCGTGTGTGTCATAGTTGGTGATGTTTGCTGTGTTTAGCCATGCTAACGCACGCGCACTGGCATTAATTTCCACCGGTAAAGTAATAAAACTAAACAGCGTGGTGATGGCAAACAAGCAGATGCCAGCAAATAAAAGATTTGGCCCCAATGTGTTTATCAACAAGATTCCGGCCAATAGTACCCATTGCATCCAATTGGATGCAAAATTGACCACAGGGACAAGTTTCGAGCGCAAGGTAAGCGGAGCATAAGCTGTGGCATGCTGTACGGCATGACCACATTCATGCGCAGCAATAGCGGCTGCAGCTACACTGCTTGATGCATATACATTTTCGCTCAGATTTACTGTTTTTGTAAGAGGGTTGTAGTGGTCGGTCAGATGTCCGTTGGTGGAAATCACCTGTACATCGTAAATACCATTATCACGTAGCATTTTCATTGCTACATCCTTTCCTGTCATTCCACGTGGAATAGGAATTTTTGAATAACGTTCGAATTTTGATTTTAGGTTGTTTGAAATTAACCAGCTAATCAAAGCAAAGACACCGAAAATAATATAACCAATGAACATAAGATTTTAATTTTAATGTTTGTGTAATTCTTTCAACAAAATCCTTGCCAAGAGACAATGTGTCAGTTTCTTCCGTTTGAGACAAAAAGCGATCTCAAAAACTATCGGAAACGTTCATATTCATTGAGAATTATGGGTACTTAATGCAAACGTTCCGTACTCCATATTAAGGAATGCGGAACGTTTAATAAGAAATATTGAATAAAATTATTCCTGATAACGAATAATAGTTTGTTCGCGGTCCGGTCCAACCGATACGATTTTAATCGGAACTTCCAGTTCTTCTTCCAAAAAGCTGAGGTATGCATTAAATTCCTCGGGGAATTCATCTTCGCTCTGCATCTTTGTCATATCAGTTTTCCAACCCGGTAGTTCTACATAAACAGGTTCTGCACCGTCATTCAGATCGTAAGGAAATTCTTCCACTTCTTTGCCGTCTATTTTGTATGCTACACAGAGTTTAATAGTTTCAAAGGTGTCCAGCACATCGCTTTTCATCATAATCAGTTGCGAAACACCGTTAATCATAACCGCGTATTTCAATGCCACCAGGTCAATCCAGCCACAACGACGAGGACGTCCGGTAACCGAACCAAATTCATAACCAATCTTGCGCATGTTGTCACCAACTTCGTCGAACAGTTCGGTAGGGAAGGGGCCGCTACCAACACGTGTACAGTATGCTTTGAAGATGCCAAATACATCACCAATATTGCGGGGAGCAATTCCCAATCCTGTGCATGCACCGGCACAAATGGTGTTGGATGAAGTAACAAAAGGATATGATCCGAAATCAATGTCTAGCATAGTACCCTGAGCACCTTCAGCCAATACTTTTTTATCAGCTTTAAGTGCATCATTTACATAATGTTCGCTATCGATTAGTTCGAAACGTTTAATACATTCCAATCCTTCAAACCATACTTTTTCAAGTGCAGGCAGATCATATTCAAAGTCATATTGTTTCAGAATCTCTTTGTGGCGGGCAATAGCCGTATTGTATTTTTCTTCGAAGTTATGAAGTATGTCGCCTACACGTACGCCATTACGGCTTATTTTGTCCGTGTAAGTTGGTCCGATTCCTTTTCCTGTTGTTCCGATTTTGGCACCCCCTTTGGCTGTTTCGTAGGCAGCGTCTAATAAACGGTGGGTAGGCAGAATGAGATGGGCTTTCTTAGATATTTTCAGACGATCGGTCAATGGATGACCGGATTTCTCCAAAGCGTCAACTTCAGCTTTAAACAAAGCGGGATCAAGTACTACACCGTTACCGATAACATTTACTTTGTCGCCCTGAAAAATTCCCGAAGGAATAGAACGCAACACAAATTTCTTACCTTCAAATTCTAAGGTGTGACCGGCATTCGGACCACCCTGAAAACGTGTAATAAGATCGTAATTGGGAGTAAGTACATCGACTACCTTTCCTTTTCCTTCGTCTCCCCACTGGAGACCTAATAAAACATCAACTTTCATGTGTTTCTTTTAATTTTTTTCTTTTGCCATCCTGAATGCTTCATTTAACTGGTTGGGTTGAAATAAGTTCATTGACTTTAAAAGAGTATATTAGTGAGCAAAAAAAATTCAACTAAATATAGAATTCGTGATTGTCAGCGTTTAAGCGCTATTCTACAGTTTTGGCAAAGTCCATATAAATAGAGAGAATAATGTGACATCTGAAAATGAGCAAACTTGCGATTCTGAATGGCTAAGCGTAATTGTTTATCGGTAAATTCTTTCACTTTTCCGCAATTAGTACAAATCAAATGATGATGCGTATTATTCCCAAAAGTTTTTTCGTATTGAGCAAATTGACCTCCGATCTGGTGCTTAATAATCAATTTACACTCTATTAAAAGTTCGAGTGTATTATAAATAGTTGCCAGACTGACCCTATATTCAGATTTCATTGCATTATACAGAATATCAGCATTAAAATGGCCTTCGTACGAATATATTTTTTCCAAAATAGCATAGCGTTCGGGTGTTTTCCTATGTTTATGCTTTTTGATATATTCGGTGAAAGCCTCCTTAATCGATTCGTATGAAACTTCTTCTTTCATTTAATATGAATGTGACGAACAAAAGTACAACTTTTAGCTTGTTTCTTTGCTATAAAATATTTAAAAATAATATTTCTTGTTGCACTTCATTGTAAATATATTGTTGACTTATTAATGAACTCTGCGAAAACGGCTCTATTTCTTTCAGAATGTAAGTTGCTGTTTCTTTGTCTCTTCTGCAATGCCGACTGAGATAAAGTGCAATAGCCTTGTACAGATGTAGTTCATTTATTTCCGACAACTCTATGGCTCTGTGAACGAGCTCTGTTGTTTCAACTTGATTAAACGTATCAACCATTCGAGCAGCCACGATATAACCGCTGATTTGTATCCAGATTTCTGGTGAATTGACCCACTTGATGCTGAGTGTAGTTGCAAAAGGGAGCTTGCTGAACAGATTCATGCCAGCTTGTTCCACGATTTCAATCTGGTTAAACGTCTTCACCCAATTTTGTGCCATCTCTTCGGAAAATTTTTCTAATGGTTCCAACAACGTAGCCATGATCATTGTTTCGCGGATTTGCAAATTCCATAGTCGTTGGGCTAAATCATGATTCGGAATGTAGGATTTGGTGATTTCTTTGATGCGGGGTATGTCAACGCCATAGTTCTTTTTGTAGAAAATCCCATTTTGGAACATCTGATCGGAGACGATTCCGTTCATTGAAAGGCGTATTTTTCGCCTTATTTCAGCAATTTGAAGGTCCAAATCTGTGTTCGCGATATAATATTTCATTTAATTTTAGTTTTTAATCATTGGTAGTTAGTTTATTGGAAAAATACCTGGATTTTTCAAAAAAAATAGTTGCACAAGTTCAACAGCTGTATTATCTTTGCACTCGCAAAACACGGTGGTCGTAGCTCAGTTGGTTAGAGCGTCTGATTGTGGTTCAGAAGGTCGCGGGTTCGAGACCCGTCCTCCACCCTTACTAAAATGCACTGAAAAGGAAGGACTAACTTAGTTCTTCCTTTTTTGTTTTTTAGTAGTGGAAATAATACTGTTGTTCTGTGTGTTGGTAGCTCTGTATAAATCCACAAATTCATATCCGGCTGTTTTTATTTTTGTCAGTAAGGCATTTAACTTAGGATAAAATTTGTCTTTCCGCTTACTGTCTGAACCCAGATGGAATGCCAGTACATATCCGTTAAGCCCTTGTTCTGACTCAATTTCTATAATGTTATTGTATATCTCATTGCTCGAATAGTAGTTATCACGCATTTCGGGAATGCTGATGTCGGTGTTGGATAAAGTTTTTGGAGTTGGGCTTATTAGTTGCAATCCAAACTCATTGCACCATTGACTAATCAGATCGTTATACCACTCGTACGGCGGAAGAAAAAACGGAGCTTGGTTTTTATTGATGCCAAACTTTTCCATTTCCGTATAGTTGGCTTTCAGATCATTCAGAAACTCGTTTTTATTCACTAATGTTGAATCCCGTTTTTCCAGCGAACAATATAGCAAATTCTTATCAGAATGCGCTCCCAGATAATATCCTTCTTTTTGTATTTCCTCAATCAACGATTTGTTTTTGTTGTTTCTGTAAAAATCTCCGGTAAAAAAGAAAGAGGCTTTAATCTTGAGGTTCTTGAGTGTGCTTAAAATAGTCTTGGCTCCATCGGTAAATTCATCTCCTGCAAATACTAGTGAGAGTTGTTTTTTACTCATATCGGTAGTCGTTATTCCTCCGAACTTGTATTGGTTGTTGTCTGTTGTTTTCTCAGAAGCTGCCTCTAGCTGTTTACACGATAGCAGATAGGTCAGAGCCGCTGTACCATCAATGGTGGGTTCGTTGGTGGTATAGTCAGCATAATCGTCGTGGTAAACCGCCCAGTCTGATTGTACCTGATCGTACATATCTTCTTTCGATAGATGTGTTCCAATTAATGTATTGAAAGTGCCTGCATTCACAGGGCCATTGATTAATGCACCCAAAAGTGGAATATGACTGCTGTGTGATAAAGAGGAATGTGGGTCGGACGGATAAACGCCTAATTTTGGCAATCCTATAATCATACTCATTCCCCATGGGTTTCGTCCGAAAAGCCAATCGACTGAGGATGTTTCCAGATTTATATAAGTGGAGTCGCCCGTCATTGTCCGGTATAACCGACATTGACTGGCTAAAGCAGTAATCATATTGTTTGAGCCCAGCACCATAGGGACGGCCACATTAAAAGGATTGTCGGCTGCCGAAATATTCATTCGTTGGATGCCGTTGAGCATGTTCTGCAGAAATTCTTTCCGGTAAGCCGGATTTTCGACATTTGCAATCACATAATGCCCTAAATTGATGTATGGATACCATTGATGAAAACTGGCAGTGTCAGAGCACATCCACGGTGATACCGGTTCTATCCGTCCAAAGTCAGCAGCTTCTTTCAAATAGTTTCCATCAAAGGTGAGTCGGTACAGCTGAGCAGCAGCCAGCTCCATATCATCTTTCCAGTTTTCTTCTTCGAAGAAATAAGGTGACTTTCCCGGAACAGACTGGCAAACTCCCGGATTTTCTTTGCCGTATTCGTATGCTTCTATGGCTTTAGATTTTAAACTATCGGCAAAAGATGGATAGTAATTGCCCAATAACTCGGCTCCTAAGCTAAAAGCTGAAGAATACTTTCCTGCGATAGACGCAATACCATTACTGTTGTTTTTATATTCGAATGAACCTTGCGGTTTTCCTGTAGCTACATATACAGGTCGATTAATGGGGGCTTCCAGGTCATTATCCGCTTTTTCTTCTGTGTTTGCATTGCACCAACCATGATCTAAATCATTGGCTATTTGATGATATAAAACATCTCTATTCGGATACATTTTCAGTAGCCAGTCTAAACCCCATTTAGCTTCGTCAAGGATGTCCGGAATGTCGTTGGATTTATTATAACCGTTGGCATCATACTTATCTTCAAAAGCCGTTGGATTTAGCTGGTAGGCAAATAGCAGTTGAAAAATAGCATTGGCTGAGGTGGCTCCGTATTGTAGATAATTTGTGGTTTCGAGCCATCCACCTCTAACATCTATCGATCGCGGTTTTAGGGGTGGCGTAGCAGGTTCAACCTGGATGCCTAATCTTGCGTACTTTGACTTTGTATCGGCTGAAAGAGTTGATTCTGTTGTTACTTCTGTTGTTTTTTTTGAAATATCGTCAGTTGCTTCGTAGGTGTTGTATTGATGAGATTCAGAATAAAGATCAGGGTCATAACCATTGCGTTGTAATCGCAAGAAGTTCAATACAAAATCGGCAGTACCCTGATAAATGTTTTTATTTACATATATTGTCGGTGAATAGATTAAATCGGCTTTTATATAAAAAGCACCCTGCAGCTTAAATGAAGAGAAGTCGAGAGTATAGGTACTTTTGAAATTTTCAAATTCACCATGCGATGTGACCGAATTGAAGGTTCCTAATTCCTGATTGGTAAGCGCATCGTAAATTGTGAATTGTTTGATTGTTAGCTCAGATTCGCTGATTAATGTAGCTTTCTTTTGAGCGCCGGGCAGGTAGCCAAGTTGGTTGATTCGGATCCATGCATCGATGCCATAAGTGCACATACTTATGCAGAAAAATGACAAGAATATTAAAACTATCCTTTTTCTCATGAATTGAATCCTTTTTTTTGCAAATGTAGCGGAAATTATCGAAATATCAAATGGAAAATTATTGAGAAAAAAATATTACTTTTGTGGCTAATTTTATTTTGTACAGTATACAATTAACACGAAAGAAATGAAAGTATTAAAATTCGGTGGAACGTCCGTAGGTTCAGCCGCCCGTATGAGAGATGTTGCTAAGCTGATATGTGATGGAGAACAGAAAATAGTTGTTTTATCGGCTATGTCGGGAACAACAAATAGCTTGGTGGAAATTGCAGATTATTTTTACAAGAATAATACATCGGGTGCTTTAGAACGTGTTAATGCTTTGGAACAGAAATACTCCAATGTGATTGATGAATTATATACAACTGATGAAGCTAAATCCGAAGCAAAAACAATCGTAAAATCGCTTTTTGAATACCTTCGTTCTTTTTCTAAATCGGTTTTTACCTTGTTCGAAGAAAAAGCTATTTTGGCGCAAGGCGAACTGCTCTCTACCACTATTTTTCAACTTTATCTGAATGAAATGGGTGAAAAGAGTGCTTTACTTCCAGCACTGGAATATATGCGTATAGATAAAAACTCAGAGCCCGATACAACTTACATCGCCGAAAATCTGGCTATTCAGCTTTCAGAACAGCCCGGCAACACAATTTATATTACCCAAGGATTTATCTGTCGCAATTTTTATGGTGAGATAGATAACTTGCAACGTGGTGGTAGTGATTACACTGCTTCGCTGGTTGGCGCTGCGATAAAAGCCGATGAAATTCAAATATGGACGGATATTGACGGGATGCACAACAATGACCCTCGTTTTGTTGAAGGCACCAGACCTGTTCCTATTTTGCATTTCGAAGAGGCTGCAGAGTTAGCTTATTTTGGAGCTAAAATTCTTCATCCCACTTGCATCCTGCCTGCCAAACTTAATAATATTCCGGTTCGCCTGCTGAATACCATGGAGCCAAAGGCACATGGAACCTTGATTTCTACTCAAAGTAAAAAAGGAAAAATTGAAGCAGTAGCAGCAAAAGACGGAATTACGGCTATCAAAATCAAATCGGGACGTATGCTGTTGGCTCATGGTTTCTTACGTAAAGTATTCGAAATCTTTGAATCGTACCAGACTCCAATTGATATGGTAACTACTTCGGAAGTCGGTGTTTCTGTTTCCGTAGATAATGCAAAGCGGTTGGATGAAATCGTAAACGATCTGAAGAAATTCGGAACGGTAACTGTTGATAAAGACATGGTTATTATTTGTGTTGTCGGTGATATGAATTTCGAAAATGTTGGATTTCAGGCCAAAGTAGTTGGTGCCATGAGTGAAATTCCTGTTCGTATGATTTCTTACGGAGGAAGTAACTACAATATCTCTTTCTTAATTAAAGCTGAAGATAAAAAACGTGCTCTGAATGCATTAAGCGCAGCACTGTTTAATTGATAATAAATTCTCTTCAACTATTTGAATCCAAGTCTTGTTACACCGGTTCGCTCTTAACAGCGTGTCTGTAACTTGTAACTAAAACACTCGTAACTATTTTATGATAAAAGCAAATTATCCGATACAAAAATTCAACGAAATTCAAACTCCATTTTATTACTATGATCTGGATGTGTTACGTAAAACGTTGGACGAAATAAATACACAAACTCAGAATTGTAACTTTCATGTGCATTATGCCATGAAGGCGAATGTAAACCCCAGTGTTTTGGCAGTGATCAAAAATGCCGGACTTGGTGCTGACTGCGTTAGCGGAGGTGAAGTTCAGGCTGCTATTGACGCTGGAATATCTCCGTCTAAAGTCGTTTTTGCCGGTGTTGGTAAGGCTGACTGGGAAATCAACTTGGGTTTGGATAATGATATTTTCTGCTTTAATGTAGAATCAATCCCTGAGCTGGAAGTAATCAATGAATTGGCTGCTGCAAAAGCTAAGGTAGCTAAAGTAGCTCTTCGTATCAATCCGAATGTAAGTGCTCACACGCATCATTATATTACCACGGGATTGAGCGAAAATAAGTTTGGCATCAATATGTCGGATCTGGATCAGGTTATTGGTCTGTTTCCTACATTGGCAAATGTAAAACTCATTGGTATTCATTTTCATATTGGCTCTCAAATTACCGATCTGACCTCATTTCAGGGCTTATGTGTTCGTATTAATGAGTTACAGGAATATTTCTTATCACGCAAGGTTGTACTTGAACATATTAATGTAGGTGGTGGTCTTGGTATTAATTACGAACACCCGAATCATTTTCCGATTCCTGATTTTGGAGCTTATTTCAAAATTTTCCGTGATCATTTGCAACTTCAACCGAATCAGACTTTGCATTTCGAATTGGGACGTGCCGTCGTGGCTCAGTGCGGTAGTTTGATTTCGAAAGTATTGTATGTAAAACAGGGAAGTTCTAAAAAGTTTGCCATTCTGGATGCCGGCTTTACCGACTTAATCCGTCCGGCGTTGTATCAGGCTTACCATCATATTGAAAACTTAAGTTCAGAACTTCCAACAGAAGAATACGATGTGGTTGGACCTATTTGCGAGTCGTCTGATACTTTTGCAAAAGGATTTGTTTTGAATCAAACCAAGCGCGGTGACCTGATTGCTTTGCGTTCGGCTGGGGCTTATGGTGAGATTATGGCATCGCAGTACAACTTGCGTAAATTGCCAAAAGCATATACATCTGACGAATTAGCTCGTAGATAACTGTTTATTGATAACTTGACATAATGGAATTTTACGGATTTTCTTTTTCCTTGATAGAACTGATAGCTTTCGGGTTATTGCTTTTAGTATTTTTATATCAACTGTATTTTTATATCAGATATTTGAATGGAGTTTTACATCTCCGCACTAAAATCAAGAAAGGTAAAATCTCTTTTCAAACAGAACAGCCACCTGTTTCGGTAATTATTTGTGCTAAGGATGAATCGGAAAATCTGCGTCAGTTTCTTCCTTTTGTTCTTCAGCAAGAGTATCCGGATTTTGAGGTCATTGTTATCAATGATGGTTCTACCGATGATACCGAAAATTTGCTGAACGATTTATCAGTTGAATATTCAAATCTACGTACAACTTTTGTCCCCGTAGGAGCAAATAATGTGAGTACTAAAAAACTAGGACTGACATTGGGTATTAAGGCAGCAAAAAATGATTTGCTGCTTTTTACGGATGCAGATTGTATGCCTGAAGATAAATGCTGGATTGCACGGATGGTTCGTAATTTTACTCCTGAAACTGAATTTATCTTGGGCTATGGTGCCTATATTGAAAAGAAAGGGCTTTTAAACAAGCTGATCACTTACGACACATTGTTTATTGCTTTACAGTATTTGGGAATGGCTGCTGCTCGTAAGCCTTACATGGGAGTAGGGCGTAATTTAGCTTACCGGAAAGAAACCTTTTTCGCTCAGAAAGGATTTGCTGCGACTCTGGGTTTGAGTTCAGGTGACGATGATTTGATGGTAAATAAAGCCAGTAATTCCAGAAATACACGAGTTGAAATTTCTTCAGATAGCATTACCTGGTCGGAACCTAATGCAACATTCAGAGGTTGGCTTTATCAAAAACAGCGCCATTTGTCAGTATCATCTTATTATAAAGGGTCCAGTAAATTCAGACTAAGTCTCGAACCAATAACACGCGGGCTGTTTTATCTATCGTTTATTGCAGCATTGGTATTTGGTGGTCTTATAATACAGATAGCTGCCGGAGTTTTATTTCTGGCACGTATCATTATTCAGCTTTGTGTTATAAACCGTTCGTCTAAGTATTTTGGTGGACGTAAGTATCTGTTTACCTTGCTGCTTTTTGATATTTATCTTCCACTGCTAAGTTTGTATATTCTTACATTCAAGAAGAAAAGTTTGCATGGTAAGGCAGCTAGATGGAAATAAAATAGATGCTTGCGTATAAGATAAAGTGATGGCGGTCAAATTTAATTGACCGCCATCACTTTTTTTATCTACCAGTTGTATATGACGCTTTTTTCAATAGATTAGTCACGTTTAAATAGAATGGTGATTAATTGTTTTTTAGCCGTTTAATAAGTTTTTATAACCGGATGGTTTTCCAATCCGATAGGATGGGCAAACTGAACGTTATTCATAAATAGATTACATTCCTTTTGCTTTGCCAGTCGTGATGCTGATTCGGGTGACCGAGTTTGATAAACCGTTTTGCCTTGCTTGTCGAGAATCGTTATGTTTAGTTCTCTGCCGTTTGCTTCAAGTTGCAGGGTAGTGTTTTCCGGAATCTGTACCTGCTTTATTTCATACGGGAAGATATCTATTTTAACTGTAGGGTTTACTTTTTCAAACTGATACCGGTATGTTGTTGTTTTTCCCAAAGCATAACTTGTCCGGATCAAACTGTTTCCTATCGTAAAGTTATAATCAAGATGTTTAATTTCAGCAGGAATACGTGGCGCCAATGTAAGGCTATTCTTTATCATGTCCGGACGGATACCCAGAAAATACTGGTACCACACCCGAATGTGTTCGGCATTGGACCAGGCTTGCAGATAGGTCCCGGTCAGTTTAGGCCAGTTTTTTCCTTCGTGAGGATAAGCATCCATGTTTTCGCTCAATCCACCCACAACACCCATGGTTAATGCCTGGTGATTCATGTTTTTAAATAATTTATAGGCGGTTTCAACTTGTCCGGCTTCAATCATTCGTTGCATGGCCATGCCATTATTCCATAGCCAGATGGTTCCGCGATGATAGGCGGCATCTTTGTGATAATTTTCGGGACTCAGGTGAAAGGGATGAAAGAGTTTGTCCTGACGATTGAGCGAAGCAACGCCCCAGGGATAAACCAGTTCTTCCCACGACTTGCGTGTTACTTGCCACCTGAATGTTTCATCGGATACTAAATCCAACGCATAAAGTTGATTGGGACGAAGCGTAAAATCGGCTTTGTTTTCCGGACTAAGGAAATCCGCCAGATAATCATGTTTGTCGTCGCGATAATCTTTCTCGAAGTTCGATTTCACTTTATCAGCAATAGCCTGCCACTTCTGCATGTATGCTGTGTCGTTCATGAAGCGGGCAAAATAAACTCCGGCGCATAGCTGCTGATACCAAAGCGCCTGAATATCATTTGCTCTTGAACTGCGCGGGGTGTACGGAACCAGATTGGCATCGCGTGCATCCATCCAGGTTTCATTGTCGGCGTGCAACAAATATCCTTTATCATCCATCCAGTTTCTTACAGCACCTTCAATGCTGTTTTGTACATTGGGATATAGCTCTTTGATCAGACTTATGTCACCCGAATACTTCACGTAATCCAGTAATTCAATGATAAACCGCGGTGTTCCGTCGGTGGTATGATAATCGATGTTTTGTGGATTGACAATATTGGGAACCCGGCCGAAGAATTTGGAATTCTTATCGGCATTTTGATACTCGGCAAACGACTTTAGAATCTTGCGGGCGGTTTCGAACTGACCGGTAATAAGCACAGCTCCCGGAAACGAGATGAATTCATCCCGGCCCCAGTATTCGTTAAACCAGGGTAATCCGGCATATATTCCATTGCCTTGCTGCCTGGTGACCAACTGGTCCATGGTAGACTGAATCCAGTTCATGGCCAATGTCAGCGAGTCGTCGTTGCTTACGAAGTACGTATTGCTGGCAAGGTAATTCTCCATCCGCTGAACACGCTCTTTTTCCAATTTCCCGATTACCGGATGGGTTTCGCTTAAAAGAGTAGCAGCTTCTGACTCTGTTTTTCCTACAGCAATAAAGAAACCTGTTGATTTGGCTGAAACATAAACGATATCCCCTTTTATTTCAATTGGAACAGGCATCTTAGGACCAACCGCTATTACATAATTTCCTTCATTCGAAGAATAAAATACCAGATTGTCTTTCGATGAAAGATAATGGACTTTCTCTCCTTTTAAGGTAATACCAATCTGCTCGTTTGTTCCGCTCAAACTGACGTCAATGATATTTTTATAATCAATCAGTTGCAGTTCTTCCACACATTTTTCCGGATATGAACGAACCAGTTTGTATGGATAAACACTGGCTTCAGCCTGTTGCGTATCAAGTTTCTTATTGCCAACGAATAATTGATAGCCGCTGAAGATTCTGTTTTTGGCAATATTCAGGCCTTCGAACCACGCCCATTCCGGGTGATTATTCAGATGAGTTTGTGTGTAATAATAAGCAGCTTCCTTGTTTGTGAATGAAACAGGACGATTAGCCGCTGCTGAAACTGAAATTTTCATTTGATCTAACATTTCCGCTTGTTTATTTTCGGCATTAGCAAATTCCAATGTTGAATAAAGTACGATAAGACAATAAGTAAGAATGATAATTTTGTTGCGTTTCATGATGTATTATTTATCCGTTTTTTTTAATGTTAGCCAGGAGTTACTTTCAGGTATACCTGATTGGTAATTCCAACAAAAAAGGGAATAGCTGTACACTATTCCCTTTTTCTGATTACACATTAGCCGAATAGATTGAATTTATTTCTTCTTCAGGTTTTTCCATTTTAAGCTGATTGCCGAATCGCTCCAATCAAAAACAGTAGTTTGTATTTTTTTATTATCTGTAATTTTAAGTTCTGTAGCTCCGTTTTGTAACGAGCTGATAGGTTCAAAACCGTGTAATATCAGGCACACTTTTTTGAATCGTCCGGCGAAACTTCCTTTTTTGTCCGAAATGCTTAGCTCTTTCTTAGTCGGATCAAAATTGATTTGACGTTCGTAGGATGTTCCTTTTTCGTATTCGTAAGTTATTCCGTCATCTTCGTAATAAAGCAGTTTTGTAGCTTTTGATCCTGCAAATACATGCAGTTTCAAGGTGTCACCGGCACTTTCGGTTGTGTTCTGAACCGTGTTTTGCATCGGTATAATTGCTCCTTCGCGGGCAAATACCGGTAAGTCGCTCAACGGAGACGGTACGTGATAATCTTGTTCTCCTTCATAAACTTCGTCATTTGAAAAACGATACCAACGACCTGCCGGTAAGTATACTCGGGTATAGCTGTCAGTGCTGCGTGCTGGACAAACCAACAACCCATCGCCAAACATATATTGATTCTCAAAATCTTTTTCGAAAACATTATCATCGTTTGTATAGTCAATAGCCAGTGTACGAACAATAGGTAATCCGGTTCTGGACGCAAGTAATGCATTAGAATAAATGTATGGCATCAATTGGTAACGTAGATTCAGGTAATTGCGCACGATGTCTTGATAATCTTTAGGCAAAACCCATGGTTCACGATAGTTCATATCTGCTGCACTGTGGTTGCGATAAAACGGAGTAAATGCCCCGAGCGACATCCAGCGAACCATAAGTTCTTTACTTGGTTCGCCGATAAACCCACCTACATCAGGACCCGAAAATGAAAATCCGGCCAGACCTAAGTTAGCCACTAATTTTGCGCCCAACAACATATGATCGTCGGAAGCAAAGTTATCTCCGGTCCAGATGGTTGAGTAGCGTTGTCCGCCAGAGTAAGTAGCTCTGGTAATAGTGAGTGGACGACGACCATCCATCAATTTTTTAGTGCCTTCGTAAGTAGAGCGTACCATTTGCATTCCGAAAATGTTATGCCCTTCCTTCATGGTTGTTTTATTTCCTTCGAATCCAAATTCAACTATATCCGGAATTTTTTGTCCCCAGGTTGCAGGTTCGTTCATGTCATTCCAGAAACCCTCAACTCCTTTACTTGTGAGTGCAGAGAATTTTTCGCCCCACCATGCACGAACTTCAGGACGTGTAAAATCAGGAAAATGTGAACGACCAGGCCAAACTTTTCCAACATACGGCTGTCCGTTAGGGTAAGAAAGAAAGTACTTATTCTGGATTCCTTCATCATAAGCCGAATAACCCTTTTCTACTTTAAGACCCGGATCTACAATCACTGCAAGGTGAAAATTCAGGCCTTTCAGCGTGTTTATCATCTGTTCCGGTTGCGGGTAACGTTCCGGATTCCAGGTGAACACCTTGTAGTTGTCCATGTAATGGATGTCGAGATAAAGAACATCGCATGGAAATTTTTTATCGCGGAACGTTTGTGCAACGCTTAATAACTCTTTGTCGGGGTAATAGCTGTAGCGACACTGTTGGTAGCCTAAGCTCCAAAGTGGTGGCAGTTTAGGGCGACCGGTTAACCAGGTGTATTGTTCAATGACATTGCGAACCGAATTACCGGCAAAGAAATAGTAATCCATTTCACCTCCTACGGCACCAAAATGAGACATCTCATCATCGGTTGATGCTCCGAAACTAAAGGTGCTTTTGTAGGAGTTGTCAAAGAAAATTCCATAGGTTTTATCATCGTGAGTTCCCATGTAAAATGGAATGGTAGCATAAAGCGGATCTTTGTCCAACGCATAAGCCGGAACATCCGAGTTCCAGTTTTCGTATGCCATGCCTCGTTTGTTTAGAGGACCTGTTTTTTCGCCCAACCCAATGAACTTTTCGTCATTGAACAATTGTTTATAACAGTTTACGTCACTGCCAAGCCAGGTTATGCCAAACCTGGGATCGTCGGCATTAAGTAGTTTGCCATCGAGCGTGTAGAAACTGATGCGAATAGGAGACTTTGTGATCTCAATTTTTAATGCCGCAGTTTTAAGTACCAACTTGGTGCCTTCATCTGCAACTGACGCAAACTTGCCGATTGCTTGTTTGTCTACAGCGTACGAAAACGAACGTAAAGGTTTTTCTTTATATGCTCTTACCCGTACAATATCATCCCTGAAGGCCGTAATTTGAACAACTGCATTGTCGGCCTCAATAGAAATCAGGTTATTTTCCTGTTTAAATGTTTTCAGATTACCTATCGAAACCGAAGTGTCCGCCCAGATAGATAAAGGAAACAACATTAAACAGACCAGTGGAACCAGAATTTTTTTCATAAATTATATGTGCTATTTTGTTATTGTAAAATTGTGTGCTGAAAAATAAGTAAACCTTCAACATCGTTTTGTTCTAGATTATAATGCAGATTTATATCGTTTTGACTACAAACGAACCGGATATTTTATAATACAAATATACGATCAAAAAAGGAATACGAAATTAATAGAAATTCTCGGAGTCAAGCAATTTTGTCTCTTATATCCTGATAATTCTAAGTGCAAACGTTTGTTGT